>CAXUIV010000434.1:0-4668 GCA_964250875.1 uncultured bacterium | reverse complement strand
CCTCACCCTAATTGCTAGACATTGAATCGGAAAAAACAGCAGAAATCGTGGATTATGCCTAAAGTAACGCTTCCATAACCGCTTTGGCTCCATGAGCAGCCGAAACAGCCACTCTAAACCCATTCTCTCCATCCAGCTTGGGGCTTGCTTGACTCGGCCTGAATGAAAATCGAAGGCAGCACCGATACCGAGCATGACGGCAGGAATCCGGTCTTTGTGCGCTGCCATCCAAAACTCCTGTTTGGGGCAACCAATACCGACAAACAGAATTCGTGCGCCTGAATTGATGATTTGTTGAGCATAAGCCTCATCTTCTTGAGGGGTTAACGGGCGAAAAGGTGGTGCAACTTGGCAGACAATTCTAATACCCGGAAAGCGCTGGTATAAAAAAGTTACAAAGACGGCTAGACTTTCTGGCGTGCCACCATAAAGCCCGATTGGGATACCTGATCGTGCTGCTGCATCGCAAACATGCAGGGTTAGGGTAGGACCTTTAACTTGAACAGCATCTTTCACTCCAAGTGCCCGCAATGCCCATACAAGCGGCATACCGTCAGGTGTCACTAAGGCAGCATTATTGACGACACGCGCAAACGCTGGAGTGTCGTATGTTTCCATGTTCATGTGAACATTGGCAGCGCAGACATAGCAACTCTCTCCTGCCTCAGCCCAGTCCAAAACCCGTTGGGTAGAGTCCTCGTAACTGCTAGCATCTACCCGCATGCCTAAAATGTAGCGGTGTTCCAGAGAATTCAATTTGCAGTTTGATCTCATATTATGGCGTCTCTATGGCAGATCGGATCTTGGGATTTGCTGGTGGACCAAATTGGCTAACAGTAATTGAAGAAATAGTTGAATAGCTATTTGCGGGTGAACCAAATCGGTTGAAGATAATTAATAAACATGCTTAAAAACCAAAATAATCCGGAATTAATTCAAGTTGCATTAGTGTAATTACTTGAATTCTCTTTGCGCAGGATATTTGCCATACTTGTGTAAATACTTAGCTTCCCTTTTCGTTTTTTAAGGAAATGCGATCGCTCTAATTAATCAGCTGCAAAAATAGCCCGGATATCCAGGCTAAAAGTCAACCATTCTGTAGAGACGTTGCATGCAACGTCTCTACAGAATGAATCCTATTAACTATTTGGCTTCAAAAGCACCGATGTCACAGATCCCACCCTGTGGTCGCGGCACACCCCGCTGATCCGTAGCAGGGCATGTGGCATTATTCCCAGTGTTGATAGCTGGGCTACCTGGCCAAATCTGCATCGTCTGGGTAGGACCACCATTGTTGGACAGTGGGCCTAGTTTCGGATCGGCTGTGAAGATTCCGGGGGCGCAGTCGATATCGTTTGGATCGTATCCTTTCGTAGCAGGAAACTGGATGTTGTTGCCGCCGTTGGTCATCACCTGAGAGCAGTTATTTTTCACATTCCAATTGTGTCCACCGGAGTTGGCTTTATTGAAAGCGATGATTGTATTTCGCAACGTTACATTGGTTCCACCAACAATGCCAGCGCCCAGAAAGCCTGCATAGTTAAGCGCGATCGTGCTGTTAGTTATGTTGACTTTACCACTAGGGATTGAAAGTCCACCCCCTATGCCGCCCTTACCATCAGCACTAACAGCACTATTGCTAGCAATGGTATCGTTGATGATGTTTGCACTGGCGTTATTCCCACTCCAGATAGCACCGCCTTGGTTAGTGGCACTATTACCGGAGAAGGTGTTGTTGGTGGCAGTCAGTCGAGTCTCGTTCGGTCCACCTTTGTACACAAGTCCTGGACCTGGACCAAGCTGACCACCGACGTTAAAGATAGCACCACCTATTCCTTGACTGTTTTCTCCTGTCACAGAGTTATCAGTGAAGGTATTGGTATCAACAGTAGCCGTGTTGCTGCTGTATAGTTGAATAAAGATGCCACCACCAAGACCACCTTTATTACTGGTGAAGGTGTTGCCCCGGAAAACGAGTTTCCCCTTGTCGCCATTAGCACCATCAATATAGACGGCACCACCAGCACCACCAGAACTAGAGAAGATGGCACTATTGCCTGTGAAAACGCTGTTGGTAACGGTTAAATCACTGAGTAAGTTTTTAATAGCACCACCATTGGTAGCTTTGTTGTCAGTGAAAACACTTTTATCTACGATCACCGTACTCTCGCTTGCCGCAGCGATCGCACCTCCTCCTCCGTCGCCGCTAACTTGAGTCGATACATTGCGATAGAATTTGCAGTTAATCACAGTCAGCTTACCTTTATAGCCGCTACGAATACCGGCACCTTCTTCGGTCGTGAAACCATCGATAACGGTGAGGTTTTTAACTGTGAAGGTAACACCGTTATCCCCCGTCCTAAAGATACGGCTTTTTCCACCACCACTGAGCGTGACTAGGTCTCCTCCGTCAACAGTCGTATCGTTAAGCAGTAGCTTCTCACTGGTAACTGCGATCGTGACCAGGCTATTGCCGCAGTTGAACGTTACATTACCGCCACCGGCCAAAGCAGAACTCAATGCTGTTTCAGTGCAGCTTGCCGCTGTTCCTGTACCGACCACTCCAGCAGCATAGGCTGGAGCATTGCAGGGGACAGCCAGTGCTATTCCTACACCTACGATGAGGGAGAATGGTTTTGGGTGAGCAAAAGCGTGTTTAAAAAAAAGACTGGGCGTGAAAGTCACTCAATACTCCTTTAAAAAATGGATAGCAAGGAATGTTGCTTGCTATCCAGTTGTTCAAAGAAGTGAGTTTCTGTCAGGAAAAGTTTGAGAATTTTTCAACAATTCAACAAGAAAGAAATTAAAGTTTTTTATTAGGAATAAGTTTGAAAAAATAGGTGTTTGCACTTAAAAATAGCGACATGCTTTATATATTTCTTGTCAAGATTGTGTAGAAATTCCGCTTGTCAACTGACGAAAGCTCAGACAACATTCTGCAACGTCGCGTTTCTACGTAGAGACGTTACATGTAACGTCTCTACAGGTTATTCGCATTAGGATTGCCTCAAATTAGGTGTCCTTAACCCAAAGGGCGATCCCACCACCGCGACCGCGAGCGGCAATAAACTCTTCAGTAACAAGAAAGAAAGCGAAGAAGGGTAGTTTGGCAACAGACTGACCGTAGAAATCCTCAGCCCGTGTGCCACCGCGAAGACCTCCACGGTAAATGGTGCGACCGAACAGGGAGAACTGCATTTGGGTGAAGTCGAAGGCCAAAAGGTTTTTTTTGCCTGAGTACTGAAGTGGACCTGTTAGCTGCAAAAGGAGTGAACCGAATTGCAGCTGGTTCCCAATCTCTCCTCGATCTAGAATCCCCTCTGGAGTTGGTGTCGTGGTGTTGAAGGAAATATGCGCTCTCGCAATTTTAGGTATATACCAGCCCCTTCCCGACACAGTGTCACCGCGTTGGTGGGTCTTAGGAGCGGTAAAGCAGAGTTGCCAGCGACCCAATAGAGATTCAAGAGGATAAGCTAGCCGCTGTTGTTTCGCTGCTTTTTCCGCTTGCAGCAGAGCCGTAACCACTGCTTTGGCAGCAGGGCGATCGCCTGTCTCGCCTCGAAAGTTAGCCGCAGCTTGGGTCAGGATGGTAGCGAAAGCAGGTGAGGTGGTAGGTGTTACAACCGAGCTTGAAATACACACCTCAACCTGTCGAATTTGATTCCAATCAATCCTAGCAACCCACACCTTTTCTTCTTCAGAGTACTGCACTACCCCGTCAGCTTCTAAGTCCTCGCTGTAAATCGTTAGCAATTGACCGTCCTGCAACTCAATATTGTGCCGAGCTAAATCCTCAATTGTGCCAATACAGTTTAAACGTAACCGGCCTGTAGCATCAGCATTATGAAAATCCGCAAAGATAGGATGACTCATGGGGTCGCTTTTAATCATGTCGGCTGCTGGGATGGATTAAGAATTGTTGGTGTCAGGAGGCTACTGATTTGCGTTGAAGTCAAGCCCTAATCTTCAGTTTAATCCTCCCTATCCAACACCCGCTTATAAATATCCATCAACATCTGATAATTTCGTTCTGCTGTGTACTTAGCCTCAAACTCGGCTCTAGCCTCTCGTCGCATCTGTGCAACCTCAGCTGGATGCGTCAGCACCCATTCTACCTGTGCAGCAAGATCCTCTGGATCGCCAGGGCGGAAGTGAAGACCAGTGCGAGCAGACACTAACTCTGCAAGCGCCCCGATGTTGGCAGCGACGACTGGAGTTCCCTTAGCAAAAGCCTCAATCGCCACCAATCCAAAGGTTTCATACCACTCTGAGGGAAAAACTAGAAAAGTTGCTTGCCCCATCAATTCATAAACTTCTGCCATCGGTCTCCGTCCCAGCCACTCCACTCCTGGCACTCGCCCCACTGCCTCGGCTACCTGCTGGGCTAGAAGACCGTTCCCTACAATCTTTAAGGGTAGTCGTCCTCCCACGATTTCCCACGCTTTCAGCAGCGTCTCCACCCCCTTATCTGGCCAAAGTCGGCCTACAAACAGAGCATACCCACCTCGTCCTTCACCGGGGCCAGGGTCAGGATAGACAAAGTTGGGCTTGACTGCAATCTTACCGGCAGGCAAGTTTCCTTGGATAAACTTCTGCCGCGCAAATTCTGTCAAGGCAATGTGGGTATCTACCATGCTTGTCCAGGTTTGCAGCGCTTGATGCACAGAC
>CAXUIV010000433.1:0-4676 GCA_964250875.1 uncultured bacterium | reverse complement strand
TCCTTTGCAAATGCCTGCTAATTAGCGGCCCTACACAATTGTGTGACATGACCACTGTGTGACCTGACCACAAGCAGCAGCAAAGAAATTCTTGAATAGCGTAGTACTTAATCTCTTTTAACATCCTATATCTAGATGTCAATTGTGGTGTAGGAATAGTAAAGTACGGATAAAGATTCAGCAATTTTTCTACGTATTTATTCGTATTTAAAAAGCTATATTTGTTTCATCATGCGTTTGACCAACAGAAAAAATTATCAGTTGTAGAGTGGGTAATAGAATCATTCAGATTATCCAGTAGACAAACAACGCTGAAACCTCTTAAAGAATTCGACTGCCCGCGCCAATGCCACAATCTGATCGCCTTCCTCCGCCTCTATATCCGGGACTTAAGTTGACAGCTCTTGCTCCTATGCAGGATGTGACAGACCTGCGATTCATGAGCGCGATCACCAACTATGGCAGTCCCGATTACTTCTTTACTGAGTATTTTCGCGTCTACGCCAGTTCAGGGCTGAATCAAACCATCCTGCGCTCCATTACAGAAAACTCTACCCGTCGCCCGATCTTTGCTCAACTCATTGGCGAGAGCATTCCCGACCTAGTACGCATTGCCCAAGAATTGAGCCGCTACCCAATAGCGGGCATTGACCTCAATATGGGATGCCCTGCTCCAAGAATTTACCGCAAAAATGTTGGTGGCGGACTGTTACGCGATCCTGAAAAGGTAAACAGAATCCTTGGCGAGTTACGAGGGGCCGTTGACGTTTTGACGGTAAAAATGCGAACTGGCTTTGAAAATACAGCTAACTTCGACTGTCTCCTCAACCTCATCAACCGGCACAACATCAATTTGCTGAGCCTGCACGGTCGTACCGTCAAGGAGATGTACCATAGCGTTGTGCATTACAATCTCATTGCACATGCCGTACAGCGGGTAGAGTGTCCAGTTTTAGCAAACGGTAACGTAACATCAGCGACCGCTGCCGCCTCAGTTCTGTCCAGCACAGGAGCAGCAGGGGTCATGATCGGTCGCGCTGCGATCCGAAACCCTTGGATTTTTAAGCAGATCCGCCAATACCTGAGCGGTCAACCCGTTTCTACCGTCACTCTGTCTGAAGTTCGCGGCTACATCGACCACCTGCGTCGAATGACGACAGCTCCAACAATCCCGGAGCGGGCTCGCGTTAACCACATGAAGATGTATCTCAACTTCATCGGTCAGAGTATAGATCCCGTTGGAGCTTTCCTAAGCGATATGCGTCTTGCTCGGACTGAAGCTGAACTATTTGGAGTCTGCGATCGCTATTTACTAAGCGACCCCGACGGAGAATTTGCCTTGGAGCCGTATCCTGGACTTGTGGCTCGTCCCAGTTGCGAGACTGCCCGCGCATCAATGGCAAGCTAATTGGGGGCATTTAGGAAAGCGCCTTCACATTTTTTTAACGCTTTTCTCACCAAGTCCGGAACTTGTGCAGGTAGCGCAGCGACTGGGACTGTCGCTGCTTCAAAGGCGGCTATCTTTCCTTGTGCTGTACCAAAGTCAACTCCACGCCCGACAATAGCTGCCAAGGTTCCAGCATGACCCCAATGTTTTCCCACTGGTGCATGAAGACCAGCGATATAGGCGACAACAGGTTTATCAATTGCCTCAGCAATGTAGCGAGCAGCAGCTTCTTCGCTGTTGCCACCAGGTTGGCCGATTAGAACAATTACCTGGGTCGTCTCATCTTCATCCAAAATCTGTAGCCATTGCAGAAACGAAGAACCAGTTATTCCATCACTGCCAATACTGACACCGACTGACTGCCCCAGGCCAGCCTGAGTCAAGGAACGGGCAATTTCATACGTGAGGGTGCTGCTGCGGCTCACAATTCCTACGGGTCCAGGAGTGTAAAATTCACTAGCGTGAGTGCCCAGCAGAATTTTTCCCGGCACAATGATGCCTGGAGTGTTTGGCCCTAGTATCAAAGTCTCTGTCACCTCCGCCTTGCGTAGTAGCTGGACCATATCAAGAGGAGGCATCCCAGCGAGGATAACGATCTGGCGAATACCAGCAGCGATCGCCTCTAAAGCCGCATCCAGCGCCTCGTAAGGGGTTACAAACAGAATTGTGGTATCAACTGGGCCGACTGCCAGTAGTGCCTGATCCACCGAGTCGAATACTGGAATATCAGAGAGCGTTAGCCCACCTTGCCCGGGATTAACTCCAGCAACTACATTGGTGCCATAAGCTTTCATCCGGGCCGCATGAATTGACGAGAAGGGGTCGTAGAAGCCTTGAATCAGCACTCTACTATCTGGCCTTAAGTTCATGACTTCCTGCCAGCAGTAGACAAAGACGCTAGACGGACTGCTTGAGTCACTGCATCATCTAAATTCTCTACCAACAGGAGTTCTGATGCGGGACCTCCTACGAGTGCCAAACACTCTCTGGCCAAGTCTAACTGTGAACCGGCAAGGCGAACAACGAACCGGGGGAGATGAGCATGAGTGTGACTTCTACCGTTACAGGAGGTGCATCTCCGGTGTCGCACAAACTTGGCAATGACCTCAGCTACTTGCGCAGCAGTTGGAACGCTACTGAGAATGTTAATCAACACGACATGAATGCTTTTGTCTTGGCTCAGAAAGTCTAGACCTTGTTCTAGGCGATCGCAAAAGCTATAAGGTGATGCCTGAAAGCTATCCCCATGACCAACATTCAAATAGGCAGCTGGCTTGCTACCAGCATAAGTGAGCATATCTAAAGTTGCCATCACCAACCCCGCTCCGTTGCCCAAAACACCGATATCACCTGACGGTTCTACTTCATCCCAACTGCCCAGTTCTGTTTTTCGATCATTACTGCGGTTTGTAATTTTTGCTGCCATTAAAGCAATATCTGAATGGCGAGCAATTGCCCCGTCGTTGGCCGTCACCTTGCCGTCTAGAGCCATAAGTTCGCCAGTGGCACTGACTCCCAAAGGATTAATTTCCACCAGATCCAAATCTTTCTGCACAAATAGCCCGTACATCTTCTCCAGAATGGCGCTAACCGACTGGATCATCTCCCCTTGTAGTCCCATTTTTAGAGCAAGCCGTCGGGCATAAAATGGGGAGAAATCCTGCTCGACCACAACCTGCTGCATGCTGTCCGGTGACGATGCCACATCAATACCGCCCTGAGTTGAGCCTAAAAGCACTGGTCGGCGAACGGCAGTATCTAAGACCACCGCTATGTAAAACTCTCGGTCAGCGTCGTACTTAGCCTCAGCTAGCAGCACTTCGGGGAGTTCTCCCAAAATAGACAGGTGGAAAATTGTTTGAGCAGCAGCGATCGCGTCTATCGTGTTTTCCACAAACCTGATTCCCCCAGCGCGACCCCGCCCACCTATAGGCACTTGAGACTTTAATACAACCGGATAGGGAATCTTGAGACCCTTGAGATCCTGAGGGCGATCAATGCGTTGATGTGGCAAAACGGGAATGCCCACCTCCCGAAACCATTCCTTAGCCTGATACTCTAACAGATCCATATTAAACTAGAGAGCTTATCACCACCTGCTGACACTGGCGTCTTGCAGAGGGTAACCGAGACACCTTGATTGAGTATTGAACAAGGATAACGCTTCCTTTTGGAATATAGAGTATTTTTTCCTACTGCTTTTAAAAGTTTTGAGTTTTGAATTATGAGTTTTGAGTAAAGGTTTATTTCAAGCTGATCAATAATTTACGACCTATTAACTCTGTGATTTAAAACTCAAAACTCAAAACTATTCCCTGTGACTGTCCTGCCAGTCTTTAGCTACAAGATGAATGCCGTAGAACCGCTGCCAAAAAATATCAACGACCTTAGTTGGCAAAATGCTCATCAAAAACAGGAGAAAGTTACCTCCTGTAGCTGCTATGTAACGGGGACGCGGGTAACGGTCTGTCAGAGCTTGCACAATAACCTCAGCAACTTGCTCGGCGGTCCAGGCTTGGCTACTGGTTTGTTGCTCAAGTCCTTCTAGCTTCTCAAAGGCAGCACGGTAAGGTGTATCTCCAGGCACAGCTACGGCTTCTTCAACTGCTTGGGCTGCAACAGCAAAAAAATCTGTGCTGACTGGGCCTGGTTCAATGACGCTGACTTTAATATTAAATGGAGCCAATTCCATCCGCAAGGCATCACTAAGTCCTTCAAGAGCGAATTTAGAAGCACTGTACAGACCTCCAAAGGGAAACGCCAGTCTGCCTCCTAGGGAGCTGATGTTGACGATGCGTCCACCACCTTGCTCGCGCATAAGTGGAACTAAGGCCCGAATCAAGGCCAATGGCCCAAGTAGATTAATTTGGAACTGCCGCTGGGCGGCAACGGCTGGGATTAACTCCACTGGCCCCATCTGCCCGTAGCCAGCGTTATTGACCAGGGCATCAATGCGACCAAACTGGGCAACTGTGGTCTGAGCCAAGCTCTCTACCTGATCAATTTGCTCTAAATCGGTAGGGATAACCAAGACTTCCGCTCCAGCTTTGCGGCAAAAGGTGGCAATAGTCTCCATCTTTTCGGCGTTGCGGGCTGCTAAAACCAATCGAATGCCCATGAATCGCTGCGCTAAGAGCTGTGCCAAGGCGGCACCGATACCAGCAGAGGCACCAGTAATAAGTACAACTTTTTCAGATAACGAGGGCATGGTCGGTGAAGAGATGGGGGG
>CAXUIV010000432.1:0-4684 GCA_964250875.1 uncultured bacterium | reverse complement strand
ATCCGTATCCATCGAAATGATATGGAGGCGATCCGCGCTCTTTTTAAGCGGCGTGGCTCAAGCGGCAGGCGCTATCCTGCACCTCGTTCTGAAGCAGACATCATCACTCAGACAGAAATTATTCAACGCAAGCTTCAGGGAATGTAAATATCTCTGTACAGGCGACCACGCCTATAGAAATCAACTGCCTTTAGCGCTTTCGGTATCAGTTCGTTGCTGAAGCGTAAATGGCGTTTCGATCTATCGACATCAGTGGTTAACTCACCGAGCTGCTTGGGAATACTATCAGCAAGGACATCTTGCCTACCTTGCATTACTAGTTGAAGACACGCCCATACAGCGTCAGGCAACTAAACTACTTTCCCAAGGCTGTATCATGTTAACTGCAAAATTCCCCTGGATCGAGCAACTTTACAAGTATGTTGAGTATTATTACTGGCAACCTCAACAACTGTCGAAGCAACAAATTCCTGGTAAAACGGGTGGAGCCGTATTTGAAAAAGTCCGTCAAAGAATGCGACTTGATGAAGTGCCGCTGAATGCGATTTTCAACATCAGTGTAGGTCTTTTACCTTCAAGAGTACTCAATCAACTTCTGAATTGCTTCACTTGCAGCAAGACGGTGAATTTTGGCAAGCGAATTGAGCTTGTTGACATTCACCCTCAAATTCAGGATCCGGGCAGTTTTGCCCAACCAGACTTGGTGCTTGAGTCTGACACTTCTAGAGTTTTGGTTGAACTTAAAATTGGTGCTAAGTTCAATCTTTCCCAAATCTACAAGTATTTATTTTTACACGTTCTCTGGAATAGGCACACAGGTGTTCGCAAAAAGCCATACCTTTTCCTGCTATCTCGTGAAGAACTCTACAACCAGTGGAAAACATCAGAACGAGAGGCAATATTTGTTGAGAGCAAAGAGGCTAGTGAAGTGCTTAAATATTTGAAAAGGACCGCGCTACCTACTCACCTCGATAGCATTAATTCCCTGACCAATCTTCATGAGGAAGCCCAACTGGTGCTAGAAACGCTGGAAGTAGGCTTTGCCACTTGGAACACTGTTGGCGATCTGCTTAAGGGGGAGTCAGACAGATTGAACGAGAGAGAGTTGAGCGATGGTGAAGAGGTCATCGACAAATTAATAGATGACCTGCTAAATGAGTTGAAAAATCGGCGGTTGTGGTCAGAGGGACAGATTTAGTTATTGGTTGTTAGTTATTGGTTGTTAGTAATACAAACAACTAACAACTAACAACTAACAACATCTCGCCCTAGACGTTATTCACTGCCCAATTAACGAGGGTACGAACGCCAAATCCGGTTGCACCCGTACTGTTGTAGCCGTTTTCCTTATCTGCCCAAACGGTACCGGCGATATCAATGTGAACCCAAGGCGTGTTCTTAACAAACTGCTTCAGAAATAGAGCAGCAGTGATGGAACCACCACCCCTAGGGCCAGTATTTTTCATATCGGCAATCCCAGATTTTAGACCCTCAAAGTATTTCTCCTCCAAGGGCATCCGCCAGAGCTTCTCACCAGCCATTTCACCAGCTTTAACAAGCTGAGTAGCTACCGTATCATCAGGACTCCACAAACCAGCAATGTCGTCGCCAAGGGCAATGACACAGGCACCAGTAAGAGTAGCGAGATCGACAATAGCGTCCACACCTAACTTGTCTGCAAACACCAAGGCATCTGCCAGAGTTAATCGGCCTTCAGCATCTGTGTTGTTGACTTCAATCGTCTTACCATTAGAAGCGGTGAGGACATCACCAGGGTGGATAGCATGCCCACTGATCATGTTCTCAGTGACAGCGCTGATAAAGTGGACTTCAACATCTGGCTTCAGCTGAGCAATGGCTTTAGCTGCCCCTAATGTGGCTGCTGCACCACCCATGTCTACTTTCATCGTCTCAATGCCGCTACCGGCACCTTTAATATTGAGACCACCAGAATCGAAGGTAACACCTTTACCAATAATTGCCAGCTTACGCTTAGGTGTATCTGGCTTGTATGTCAGGTGAATGAATTTGGGCGGTAGGTCCGACGCTTGGGCTACCCCCAGAAAAGCCCCCATGCCCAAACGTTCGCAATCTTCTCGCTCCAAGATTTCGACTTGCAGACCGTACTCCAAAGCAAGTGCCTGTGCTGTCTCTGCCATGCTAACTGGCGTTACTGAGTTGGCCGGGGCAGCAACAAGTTCCCGCGCCAAAATCACGCCACTGCAAATTTTACCGGCACGGGCGATCGCTTCCTCTTGACCTACCAACCCCAATAAATCCACTTGTTCTAGACTAGACCCTTTGTCTTCCGGTTCTGATTTGAAGCGATTGTCTTGAAACAAAGCGAGCTGAATGCCTTCGGCGATCGCCCCAGTTGTCCCAGTTGGGTCATCATTGCACACCGGCAAACTAATTCCCAGGGTTTTGCACTTTTCTTTTTTAGCCAATCTAGCAACAGCAGCAGCTGCCCTCCGCCAGCTCTCCAGTTTTGGAGTATCTGCTTTACCTAGCCCCACCAGTATGACTTTGCGAACGGCGCTACCACCGCCAACCCGCGCCACCGCGCTGCTGCCCTCTTTACCCTTAAACTCTGTCTCAGCGATGAGTTCCTTCAATACACCGGCAAACTTGTCGTCCAACTGCGTCAAATCACCAGTCAGTTCCACTGCGTCTTCAAACAAACCGACGGCTAGACCATCTCCAGCCCACCCCAAAAGGGGTGTATCAACCGCTCGAATTTCCATTCCTGTCTTCTGTATAAGCTGCTTATACCAGTATCGATCAAAATTCAGGGTCCCTGGTCTACAACCAAAATTCAAAATTGAATGCTAGAGTTTCAGGAAATTCTACCTGAACTTTAGCTAGAGCAACGACAATGCTGAAGCTACGGAAACCATTGCTTGCCGCCGGTGCGGGGTTGTTTGTCCTACTAGTTGGGACAACTGTATTAGTGACTCGTAGTTGGCCGGGGCAGGGTAAGGACTGGGGTCAGTCTCAACAGATGCCCTCTACCAATTTTAAAATAGATGTCCTGCCACTAGCGTCAACATCTCCAGCCCAACGGACAGTGCAGCTGCAAGCGATCGCCATGGGACCAAAATCCCTTGACCGCGATCGCGCTCATTACCTACTGGCGAATGATCTCATCCAGCAAAAGCAGAGCCAGAAAGCGCTTAGCACCTTAGATGGACTCGAACAGGACTACCCAGTTCTGGGACCATACGTTCTCCTAAAACGAGCGCAGGCATATGACGCGCTTGGGGCCAAAGCCCAGGCTTTGGAGTCCAGGCAAGAGGTGCTAAAAAAGTATTCCAAGGAGCCAGCAGCGGCTGAAGCTCTGTTTGTGCTGGGTCGGACTGAGCCAAAATACTGGAATCAGGCAATTGCTCAATTTCCCTCCTATCCGCGATCGCGTGAGATTGCTCTACAGCAATTAAAGCAAAATCCCCACCAGCCGCAATTGCTGCTGCTGTTGGCTAAGTATGCTGCTGACCAACCAGGTATTGTTCCTATACTAAATCAGCTAGAAAGTCAATACTCAACTCAGCTAAAACCGGAAGATTGGGAGACCGTGGCCTCAGCCTACTGGGAGAACCAGATCTATAGCAAAGCTGGCGAGGCTTACGCTAGATCCCCACACGTCCCCCTCAACTTCTACCGAGCTGGTCGCGGCTTTCAACTGACTGGCAAGCGAACAGAGGCGATCGCGGCCTACCAACAATTGATCCAGTCGTTTCCTAGCGCCAAAGAAACTGGCACTGCCCTGCTGCGGCTGGCAAAAATGGCACCCAAGTCGGCAGACGCCGTACCTTATCTCGATCAGGTCATCAATCGGTTCCCCAATCAGGCGGGTGAGGCACTGGTAGAAAAAGCGTCAATTCTTGAGGCTCTTAACAGTAAGAAGTCAGCCCTTGAGGCTTGGCAAATGCTGCTGACGGAGTACGGAGACTCCGATGCGGCAGCTGAATATCGCTGGAGGCTGGCACTAGCCGGTGCTGCTGCTGGAGATTACCAGAAGGCACGCCTTTGGGCGCAGTCAGTTACAATTCACAACCCCAAAAATATCCTGGCTCCTAGAGCAGGCTTTTGGTTTGGCAAGTGGACGTATCGTTTGGGCCATCAGAACGATGCTAAAGCGGTTTTTGAGTATGTGCTAGGCAATTACCCACAGTCGTATTACGCTTGGCGGTCAGCGGGAATTCTGGGGCTGGATGTAGGAAACTTTAACACCGTGCGACAGATGGCCCCTCAAGTGGTTGTGCCATCCACACGACCGCTGCCAGCAGCTGGTTCTCCCACATTCCGAGAGCTATACCAGTTGGGTCAAGACAGAGATGCCTTCATGCTTTGGCAAGCAGAGCGGAATAGGGCGCAACCAACTGTGGCAGAACAATACACAGATGGTCTCATGCATCTTTCCAGGGGAGAAAACTTGCTAGGGATTTCTCAGGTAGAAGATCTGGAGGACCGAGAGACAAAAGAAGATCAAGCCCAGTACCAAGGTATTAGCCAGCAACTGTCCTACTGGCAGGCTCGTTATCCATTTCCCTTTCTCAAAGAGATCGAATTTTGGTCGCAACAGCGCCAGCTTAATCCCCTACTCGTAACTGCTTTAGCCCGTCAAGAGTCTCGGTTTGAACCGAAGATTCGTTCTGCCGCTGGAGCTGTTGGTCTGATGCAAATG
>CAXUIV010000431.1:0-4684 GCA_964250875.1 uncultured bacterium | reverse complement strand
GGGCAAACTGCCCAATCTCCCGCAGTTCACTGGCAGGCTGTATCCGTTCCATCAAGCCCAGAAGGAAAGCTAGCCTTCTAACTTCCTCGTTCAAACTGCTAGAATTGTTGCCAAGTATTAATTGTTGCTCTTCATTTGGCGGCTGTAGGTGCATTGCCATTTCCTCAAACGCTATTTACTACTCGAAGAGTAAGTACAAATACTTAAACTTAGCGACTTTTAGCACATTCTATTAAATTTAATAATTGATCTGGATGAGCCGAATGGCTGATTTGTTGTGATTTCAAGCATTTTAAAGCATGGGACATAGGGCATCAGTGCAACATGCATTTCTCTCCATGCCCTGTGCCCCATCCACCATGCCCAATATTTGTAGCAGTCTTTAAATCATGAAGTGTGATCCCATGCATATGTCTTGGCTAACAGACGTAGTCAAATAAAGAGCAGATGCAATAACAGGCATTATAAGTGCAGGAAGCACATGCAAACTTTCAAACAGGGATTTCAGGAGCGCGAATTTTTCATGGCATTAGCGGAAGACTTAGCGCAAGGTTGGCGTTTACGGCTGGCTAACGAGTGTCCTGACCATAGCTTGGCGACTAGGGAGAGTATCGTTCGCTGGTTGCTAGGAGAAAACTTAGAGCAATGGGAGCAGCTCACTTCAAGCCAATTGGAAATTGCCCAGCAAGCCATGGCCTATCGCTATCGGATTTTGCGGCAGCGGTACTTGGGAGTAGGGCCAAAACAAGCTTATCGCCATCTGATGACTCGGCTAGGCAGCTTAGTGTTGCTGCGCAATAAAATTCGTACCTGGGTGGCACTCAGCCGCGATCGCCAACGGGCTGTTACCGATGTGCTGGAGGAAGTGATCCAGGAACTGCTTCAAAGCGATCGCCATATGCAGCAGCAAATGGCGTGGATTGCCCAGTGCAGCGACGATCCTAAACTTCAGAATGCCCTACTGCTCGCTAGCACAGAGGAGTATTGTTTACGACCGATTCGCAACCAGCCGTTACTAGTCTATCGGTTTGTCAATTACCTGCGCCGCACTCAGAGGGGTGGCTTAACCCAGGTGCCGACCAGTGACTTAGTTCGGTTAGTTTCTGAGGAAGTTCTCAGTGAGGAGCATGAAAACTCGTTCAGCCTGCTAGATCATCAGGCAGTTACTGAGTATCAAAATACACAGGCAACAGCAGAGCAAAAAGCGCTACGAACCGAGGTGAAACAGGAATTTTCCAGCTATTTGGCTCAGCATTTAGGACCAGCAGCAGTGCAATGGCTACAGCTTTATCTGCAAGGGCAGTCACAAGAGGCGATCGCCCAGAGCTTAAGTTTGTCGGTCAAGGAGGTCTACCGACTGAGGGAAAAAATTAGCTACCATGCAGTGCGGGTGTTTGCCTTTAAAGGTCAACCGGAGTTAGTTGGCAACTGGCTAGAGACTTCGTTGTCGGAACACAGTTTGGGCCTGACTCCTGGGCAGTGGCAGCAGTTCTGGGAAAGGTTGACGCCACGACAGCGCCAGATGATTGAGCTGTTGAGAGCTGGCGACAATCTTGAAGAAATCGCCCAAGCCTTAAAGCTCAAAACCCATCAGGTGATGGGTGAATGGAGTAAGCTTTATCTAGCAGCCCAAAATCTAAGAAATTAGGAGGTTAAGAATTGTTTAGTTTTTAATCCTTTCTTTAATTTCATGTGTCGTTTCTCCATTACCAGGAATTCACGCAAAATTCTGGATAGAATACATGGACATAATCTATATTTAATAAATCAGTAAACCCTATGATGTCTTCACAGGGCACTCAACCAGTAGTATCCGGAGCTGCAATTGACGGATTCCAAGCGCTGGAAGCTGAGCAAATGTTTCGGCTCATAGACAGTACCCTATCTTTTGAAGCCTGCCTTTACCACCAGGTTTTACCCATAGCTCTAAAAGAAAGCCGATTAAAGCTGGGCATGGTGAATCCTGAAGACACTGCGGCGCTGGATTATGTCCGTCGGATTCTATCTTATATGAACTACTCCGTAGTATCTCAGCCGCTTGCAGCAACTGCTCACCAAGCGCTGCTCTCGGCATATTTAAACTACATGGGAACAGGCCGACCCACCAAGTCAGTAGGAGCAACGAGTGCAGGTCAGCAGGCGGTAGAAAGTGCTGTCGAACAGGTTGAAGAACCTTCCAAAACTGAACAGAACTCTCGATCTACCTTTATATTGTCTCCGACAGCAGCAGTCAACTTTCTACCTGACCAGGATGATGGCTTGCAGAGTGGGCTTACCACCCCCCCAACACCGACCGAAACTCCTCAAAACAGATGTAGACAGCTCAACCCTCAACTTGTACAAACGCTGGCTTCAAAGGTGGCATCATCACCACACAGAAATTTACCCGTATTAGAGGTGCAGGCTACTGGAGGGTCTAGTGACGTTGACGCATTAGCAATACTGCCACCGAGGGAATTGCTGCAAGAATTACTGGCGCGAGTGCTAGCTGAGGGAATTGGCAGGCTCTATTTTGAGCGCCAATCCCCAAAAATTGGCAGAATTCTCTGGAGTCAGAATGGTGTTCTACAGTCAGTGTTAGAAGAGCTGCCGCTGCCTGTCTTTCAAGGTGTGATAAATGAACTGAAGCTGATGACTAATTTGTCTTTAATTCCAGTTGAGGAACCCAGGCAGGTGGAGATTGAACGCCTTTATCAACAGAACCGTCTGTTATTACGTTTGCGATTAATACCGGGAGCCTATGGTGAGGAAGCAACGCTTCAAGTGTTGCGGGGAGCAGCTTTGAAGTTCTTTCAGCAACAGCAACTGGCGCACCTTGGCCGTGATGCGTTGGTGATCGCTCAACAACTCCAGCGTAAGCTAGACGAAATGCGGCAGCGTGTCTACCTAGATCCCGATCTGACTGCGGGAAAGTTGGAGGCTTTGCCTGCCCTGCATCAGTTGATCGAGAGCGTAGACCAACAGTTGGAAGCGCTGGACCAGATGCAAAGCTAGTAGAGGTGGGTTGGTAGCTGAATATTTTGGATAAAAGATGTTTCATGCAAACTGAGGCTTTTAGTGAGCTTTTTCCCCTATTTAACACAGCTAACCCAGAGATGTTGGATTGGCTGCTGTCGGCTGCAGTCGAGCATGATTACCCCTCTGACCGAGCAGTTTTAATGGAAGACGCCTGGGGTAATGCAGTTTACTTTGTGGTTTCTGGCTGGGTGAAGGTCCGACGCATCGCCGGGGAAGGTGCTGTCACCTTAGCTGTTTTGGGTAGGGGTGATTTTTTTGGCGAGATGGCGGTTCTCGATGAATCTCCCCGTTCAACTGATGTCATTGCCCTCTCTCCAGTGCAACTGCTCAGCGTCTCGCGCGATCGCTTTATTCAGTCCCTGTTTAAAGATCCGCAGCTACACCACCGCATGCTGCAACTGATGGCGCGACGACTGCGCCAAATCAACGTCCGCTTTCAACTGCGGCATCAACCTCCAGCGGTTAGGCTTGCTAATACCCTGCTAGCTTTGGGCGAAAACTACGCTCAGCCATCTCAACAGAGAACTGAGATCTTTAACATTCCCTTCAAAGACCTAGCAGATGTCACCGACATTAGCCTGGAAGAAACCACCAAAATCATGGAAAAGCTGGATGAAAAGGGTTGGCTCAAAATTGACTCTCCCAATCAGCTCATTCATTTGGTCAATCCTAGACAGTTGATGCATCTGGCAGGGCGGATTTAGCAGTGGTTTCCCAATCCAAAATCTAAAATCTAAAATCCAAAATGGTATGACTGAAGCAACAGCTGTTCGCCTTAGCAGCACCTCCGGTACCGCACCAAGGATCCATTACAAAGTCGCTATGCCTCAGCCGCAGTCCCACCTGTTTGAGGTGACTTTGCAAGTGGAGGGCTGGCAACTACCGCTCCTCAATCTGAAGCTACCAGTTTGGACACCGGGTTCTTACTTGGTGCGTGAGTATGCCAAGCATCTACAGGATTTCTCCGCGACTGTTGAAGAACAGCCTTTGCGTTGGCGGAAATTGGGCAAAAATCACTGGCAAGTTGAGACTGGTGGAAATATTGCAGATCACATCTCCACTGCACTCACCGTGAGGTACCGCGTGTTTGCTGCGGAACTGTCGGTGCGGACGAATCATCTGGATCAGACGCACGGCTATTTCAACGGTGCAGCCTTATTTTTTAGAGTGCCTGGGTTTGAGCAGCAGCCGATTCGCGTTACTATCGTGCCGCCGCAACCAGATTGGCGCGTTACAACTCTCTTACCAGCAGTTCCAGGGCAACCTCATACCTTTCAAGCCTCAGGTTTCGACACGTTGGTAGACAGTCCCTTCGAGATTGGTTGCCACGAGCTGCATCAGTTTGAGGTTCTAGGCAAACCTCATGAACTGGCAATTTGGGGACAGGGCAATGCTTGCCCTAAGCGAATAGTTTCAGACATTCAGAAAATCATCCAGTGCGAGCAGAAAATATTTGGTGGCTTGCCCTACGACAGATACGTGTTTTTGCTGCATTTGTCGTCCCAGGGTAATGGAGGTTTAGAACACAAAGATGGCTGCTCTTTGAACTACCCCCGTTTTGGGTTCCGCGCTCAGGATAAGTATGAGCGGTTCATGCAGCTGGTGGCGCACGAGTTCTTTCACCTGTGGAATGTGAAGCGGATTCGGCCCAAAGCGCTGGAGGTGT
>CAXUIV010000430.1:0-4689 GCA_964250875.1 uncultured bacterium | reverse complement strand
CATCTTAAAGCCCTTTATTAACTACGTTCTGCTGTATCACTTGCTGACTATACTCATTTTACTTTGAAGCATAGTAAAAATGCCAAGGACATCAATAAATCGATTTCCAACTCCGTCTAAATCCAACTTTTTATGCAGCGCCATGCCAGCATTCCACGAACACAGGAATTGAGTACCATAAAGTGATTCTAAATCTTGTTTTAAATAATCCGCTGTACCTCCACAAAAAACGATATCGGTTAGCTCCTCTGTAGGTAGAACTGTGTCTAGCCACTGCGCTAAAACTGTTAAGTAGTTCTGTTTTGCTTCAGCTATTGCTCTTGTTATTACAGTTATATCTTCAGCCTTGCCTTCTGGCGTGGTACTTTTGGCTAAGCCACGTAAAGCGTTAGGTTTGATTGCACAACCCGCATTAACAATCGCTGGCGTTAAGCTTTCTACGCTCTGTCCACTTGTTTTAGCAACAACTTCACGGACCATTTTAACCATACCTAAGTCAGAAGTTACTCCAAGTGAATTAATGCCCCGTTGCGAAGTGAGAACGCTAGCATTCCGAAAACCTAGCATCACAAAGGCACAAACCCGTTTTTGAAACTCTTCTGGCTCCATTTTCCCTTTGTAAAAGCTGTACACACCGGCTCCTTCCGGATAGCACTCAAACAGTGTGGTCTTAACACTGAGAATACCTGTTGGACTCTCAAACTTAGCTAAAGCTGTTTTCAGCTCCCGTTCAAACCTTCGTTTGTCCGCGTATTCTCCCGCTGGTAGTAAGGTTGTCAGGGCGATGGAAAGCGAGCGTTTTATTTTTAATTCCTGCGAGATTGTCCAAACTGCTGCCAACGTCTTGATAATTGCCTTTTCATGCTTTAGTTCTTGTAGCGAATTTTGCGCGTGGAAACAAGTAGTGGCAAAGTAGCCTACTGCGTAAAATTTACCTCCGACTCCAACCCAAATGGCATTTTTAGAGTCTGAAATTCCAGCAAGGAGATTGCCATAGCTAGCAAGTGTTTCCTGGCTTACCTGAATCACTTGCGGCTGAATCGTGAGCAGTTTTGGAGATGCTTCCTGTTCTTGCCAAAGGACTTTGGTTGACGATCCTCCATAATCTAAGGCAATTTTGACGGTTGGGATTTTATTGCTGGTCGGTGACATATTTGATTCAGAATGATTTGCTTCCATCTATGATAGTAACTGAAATTTTGACCGTCATATTATCGCTATTCTTTGTAGCTACAGATATAAGCTTTGTATTCAGTTTAACTTCAAATTCTATTCAGATATGCTAAGAATAACATAGCAATATCAAACAGAATTGATTATTACCAGAAACACGTATTTTTGGAGAACATGAAAAAGGAAGACCATCGAAATCAGAGCATTGAGATAATGCTTACCGTCGGGGAGAAAACCTCGATTCAAAATAACGCCAAATTGTATAGGATTACAGTTAGCCAATTTGCGCGGCAGCGGGTCTTGACTTCTGTCAAATCGTCTGCCCAGATCTACCAGGTAGTGGCAGAGACGGTTGACGAAGTAGAAGTGGCACTCTTACAGCTTGGCTCCACGACAAAACCAATAACTGCCTCCGACTGTGGAGCAGTCTTAAGAAAAACTCTAAGACAGTTGAAAGAGATTATGAGAGCGTTCGCTGATGAAGGTAAAAACCTGAAGGACGAGAAGAGGACTGATTTGTGATTGGCAAGCAGGTTAAAGGAAGGAGTTTCAGACATCTGCTTAATTACCTCGAAACCAAGCAGGGTGCAGTTTTGCTTGGCTCGAATATGGGTGGTAGTAATGCGCTTGAGCTAGCTGCCGAGTTTGAAAGCCTGCAACGGTTAAACCCCAGGGTCGAGCGCGTCGCTTACCACGCCTCATTATCTGTAGCCAAAGATGAGCAGCTCGACGCCTATACCTGGAGGAGGATTGGCCGTGATTATTTACGAGAGATGGGTTTTAACTCCAATCAATACTGTCTGTATCGCCACACGGACCGCGACCATGACCATGTGCATTTGGTTGCTTCCCGTATTCAATTCAATGGCCGATGTACCAGTGATAGTTGGGACTACATTCGTTCGGAGAAGGTTATTCGCAAGCTGGAAGTGGACTACGGTCTAAAATCAGCATCTAGAGGCAATCCTTTACGGCGCTCACCAACAACCGGAGAGTGGCGCTATACCGAGCGCACTGGAGAATTGAGCCAGCGGGAGCAGATCCAGGATGCTGTAGATGAGGTGAGCGAAGTATCGCTCACCTCCACTGACCTGGCAGCTCGATTGCGGGAGCAGGGCATTACTCTTGGTCTTTGTCATGACGAGGCAGGCAAACTCACAGGCGTTACGTATGAAAAGGACGGTAGCTACTACAGTGGCACTCAGCTTGGTGCTGGTTACACTCTCGTAGGGCTACAAAAATACAAAGGGACCTCTTTTGATGTAAGCAAGGAGGAATCTATGGAAAAAGCACAAACAGAACAAGAGGCATTAGTGATCGCGATCGCACCCCTGGTAGGTCAGTATTTGGAGCTTGCTCAGCGTCAGGGGATTGGCGAATACGGCGAAGGTCACGCTAAAGTGCTGGTCTCATTCGAAGACCACGATTATGAGTTAAGCTACGAAGTCGAGGAAGATGGCAGCAAAGTTTATCGGCTTACTGACCGTGAGGAACGAGGCGAACTGTATAAAATCGTGTCTGAAGATGGTCAAATTAGCTCTGTTACCTCGGCCCAGGCACTCAACAATACAGATCTAAATGTCTGGCAGCGACTCCTTGAAATTACCCAGAGGTCCCAGCCCATCTACCAGCAGACGGCAAAAGTAGAAAGCGAGCAATTTGAGCCGGTTCCTAGCTACATGGAGGACGCAGAAATTTGTTGACCAGTGACTACTACAAAAATCCTAGTGAAATCAAAGACGACTCCGGTATCACGCTCCTCATCAAGGCAGAATAGGAGAACACAGGTCGAATCAGATATTTAATGGACTGGCTGTAAGCTTGTACATTAGCCTCCTCAACCTGAGTAGTTATGCCTAAGCTCCATTAGACCAACCAGCGAGCGAGAATCATTCTCAACTTTCCAAAATTTGGAAAGTTGCAAAGTGGTTAAACTCAGTGAGACTGACGACACCTTCTAAAAGCCGAGACACGATTGGACATTGCCATCCGGTCTTGCCTCACCCGTCGATGACCGATCAGGATTTGTTGACTCACCCGTCCCAATGTCTACTGGTATTGGAGGTTAATGTTCCGTCGCACTTAGTAGTGCGGTGAGGATCCCCTCAAGGGCTTTCGTCCATTGAAGAAGTCGAGTGCGTGGGATAGAATACTGTATGAAGCTCACCCCGCCTGCTGACGCGAGGCGGAGGTGTCTATGCTAATCTGAGACTGTCTGACGGTCCACAGATCACACAAACAAGCCCAGCTTCTAGGCGAGTGTCGGGAACTTTTACCCAAACACTCCTCACTGCTCTTTGGACGAGTGAGTTTAAAAATCCCCCTAGCAGCAATGTTAAAGCTGCCATTGAGATCGGCATTAAACCGCTTGCCATTCGCAAACACGGCCAACGCATAATTCTTAAAGTCGCGCTTCACCTGACCCGAACCATCATAGGCAAGCTTTGAGGTATAGGCGGCAACAACCGTAATGGTCTTGCCGCCTAGCTCTGCCCATTTCTCTTCGGTCAGTGTGGTGATTAGACTCTTCAGCCAACCGTGAAACCTCTGCTTCAGGTTAGACCGCTTTTTGCCGCCTTTCGGCTTCCAGCCCTTCAGATCCTCAAACACAATCGCATTGGCACTGAAGGAATCAGCAATCTGGACAATGCGCTTAGAGACAACATGCCCAATTTGCTTGTTGATATTACGACACTTGCGATAGGTGTTCGAGCAAAAGCCTTTGTGAAGCTTCCCACCCTTTTCCATCGTTTTAGCCGCTCGCATCGAAACCGACTTCAGACGCTTGTCTCGACGGTCTATGTCTCTTCCAGGGTGAATGAACTCACGCTGGATTACAGTACCGTCGAACCTCACAACTGAAACCGTTGCTGTGGTGTTAATTCCTAAATCGACCGACAACACGACACCTGAACCTTTGACCTTTTCAGGATGACACTCGAATGGGACTGACAGATGGCATCCCTTCTCATTCACAATCAGTGTTGGTGACTTCAGTTGATTCGTCTCAACCAAATGACGTTCCCTCACTGAAACAATTGGCATCTTCACCCAGATCCAGTCACTTCCGGTAAACACCTTGATCTCGACCTGACTAAAACCATGCAGCTTGTAGCACTGCCCTTTATACAGCACTGGGTAACAACCTGCATCTGGATTCAGTGTCGGTGGCTTGGCATCCCTCCGCCTGCGATTACCTGACTGCCAATCTCGATATCGCGTCATGTAGCTACTCACCTGCCCCACAGCAAACATGATTACTGCACGACGGTAGTAGCTAGGGAACTTATGAAACGCTCGGTCAATTTGTGGATACTTCGGATTTGGATTTGAAGTCGTTTGATGCACCAACCGTTCTACTGCTGGCACGACCTCATCGCTGCTTAAATCCCCAAGTTCGACCCAATGTGTACAGACAACCGTTACCAAAAACCGACAAAGACGACGATATTCTCGCACAGTGTAGAGCAAATATTGTTGCTGCTCACTGGACGGAGATAGCCGCCACTTGTCGGT
>CAXUIV010000429.1:0-4689 GCA_964250875.1 uncultured bacterium | reverse complement strand
AGCATTATCTTAAAGGTCTTGATGCCATCTACGCCTACGAAGATGGAGCTGCTACAACATTCTGCGAAGCCAAACAGCAGGGCATCCTCTGCTTGTATGAACTGCCCATTATTTTCTACCGCACGAGTCGCGATATCCAAGCGGAAGAAGCTGAACGCTTCCCACAGTTGGCTCCCGCACTACAGGCAGTTCACGAACCTACATGGAAAATCGAGCGCAAAGAGCAGGAAATCCAACTTGCCGATCACATCTTTGTGCCATCCTCATTTGTCCAAAACTCACTGCTTGATGCTGGCGTAGAACCGGAGAAGATTAGCGTCATTCCCTATGGGGCACCAATTGACTACTTCCATCCACACCCTAGAGAGAATAAGCTGTTCCGGGCTTTATTTGTGGGTCGCGTTGGACCAAGCAAAGGTGTTCACTACTTGTTGCAGGCTTGGCAAGAATTGAAGTTGCCTCAGGCAGAGCTACTGCTAGTAGGTTTTAACGAGTTTCCAGCAGGCTTTTTAGCTTCCTACAGGGATTTTCGCTACGTTCCATCTGTGCCGCATTCCCTGTTAAACAAGTACTATAGCTCGGCAAATGTACTTGTCCTTCCCTCTCTGGTTGAAGGACTTGGTCTCGTCTTGTTGGAAGCTATGGCCTGTAGTATTCCCATTATTACCACGTCGCACACAGGTGGCCCTGATATCATTACAGATGGTGTAGAGGGCTTCATCATACCAATTCGCGATCCAGAAGCTTTAAAGGAAAGACTAGAGTGGTGCTACTCTCATCCAGAGGAGCTAGCAGTAATGGGACAAGCGGCTCGTCGGAGAGCTGAGCAATTAACCTGGACTTTGTATCGCCAGCGATTAGCAAGTAGAGTCAAGGAGCTATTCAGCCAGAAAACTGGCATTGCTTAGCAGCACCTGAACCGTTCCTTGTATTCTTGCGTCTCTGGCACCTTACGAAAGCTCTCATACATTGTTCATCTTAATTTAATTTATTCTGGTAGGGGTGACTCGGTGAGTCGCCTCTACTAGAGAATTGCTAGAAGTCTTTTAATAACGAAGATTTATTAACTATTGTAAGATTTTCAGAGATGTCATCTTCACCTATGTCTAAGTATCCATCAAAAATCGATCTTCACTTATGGCTTCCTAATTTGTTCGAGTTCAAGGGGGGAATTCAGGTTTATCTACAAGACTTATTACTAGCATTGGAAGAATCTCCCAACCTAGCTATAGTTGTTTTTGATAAGCTCGACACTGCTAGACCCAAAGACAGGTTTAACTCTGAAGCGATTTCATTCTCATTCAGTGGCAACATCCCCAGTTTTTGGCGCACATTCCATTTTGCTTTGAATCTGATTGCAGGTGCGTTGAGGACTAGACCGCACTTGGTTGTGTGCGGTCATCTCAATTTTGCACCTGTTGCATTTTGGATTCATCGGCTTACAGGTCTTCCTTATTGGATATTAATTTACGGTGTCGATGCTTGGGATGTACGAGACCGATGGAAGCAAAAAGCGCTTCATAGTGCCGAGAAGATCATTTCCATCGGAGGATATACAAGTGAGCGGGTCGTTAATGAGCAAAACCTAGATCCTCAACGAATTGCTCTCTTGCCAGTTACATTTAACGCTAGCCGCTTTCAAATTGCTCCCAAACCTCAACATCTATTAAATCGATATGGATTAACTGCGGAGCAGCCGCTGATTTTAACCGTATGTAGACTCGATAGTAGCGATCGCTACAAAGGATACGACCAGATCCTCCAGGCTCTACCTGAAATTCAGCGTCATATTCCCCAAATTCACTACGTTCTAGTTGGCAAAGGAAGCGATCGCCCCCGAATTGAACAGTTGGTTGCTAAACTTAACTTGCAACAGGCTGTCACCTTGACAGGATTTATTGTCGATGATGAACTTTGTGATCACTACAATATGTGCGACGTTTTTGCCATGCCAAGTAAGGGTGAAGGATTTGGCATTGTTTACCTGGAATCATTAGCCTGTGGCAAACCAACTGTAGGCGGAAATCAGGATGGAGCAATTGATGCCCTCTGTCACGGAGAACTAGGAGCTTTAGTTGACCCTGATGATGCGGAGGCGCTCGCTCAAACTCTGATCCAGATTTTGCAAGGCCACTATCCCCATCCACTGATGTATCAACCTGAAGCCCTACGTCAGAAAGTTATTGATACTTTTGGATTTGAGCGCTTCAAACAAGCACTTGCCAGTCATTTAGAGTGCTATTCGATTTCAGCATGAAAGTGCTTCATGTCATTCCTTCTGTTGCGCCAGTGCGAGGTGGCCCCAGCTATGCCGTTTTGGCAATGGTCAAAGCATTACGATCGCACGGCGTCGATGCTGAAATTGCAACAACGAACGACAATGGTAGTGATCTACTAGATGTCCCACTACAGCAGCGTATTGAGTACGAGCAGGTGCCCGTCTGGTTCTTTCCTCGGTTTTCCCCAATTGTCTCCGGCTCCGCGCATCGTGCAACCAAAGCTATAAGAGAGTTTGCCTTTTCTGACAAACTGACTGCATGGCTCTGGCGACATGCTCCTGCTTATGACCTTTTGCACATCCATGCCATTTTCTCCTACCCGTCTACAGCGGCCATGGCAATTGCTCGTCTCAAACACTGTCCCTACATTGTTGCGGTTCACGGGTTATTGTGCAGTTGGTCTTTGCAACAAAGCACTGGCAAAAAGCAAACTTACCTCGCCCTTATAGAACGTGCCAACCTCGATTGCAGTCAGGCTCTTCACTTTACCTCTGAGCAGGAACAGCAAGAAGTATCTCATCTGGGTTTGAAATCGCCCAGTTTCGTCCTCCCGTTTGGCCTTTCTCCACCTGCTCCCATACCAGACGCTCGCTATCGTCTGCGGCAACTGCTTCAAGTTCCGCCAGATGAGCCTGTGATTTTGTTCATGTCGCGCCTGCATCCAAAAAAGGGCTTAGACTTCCTTATCCCGGCTTTAAAACAACTAGCAGCTCGACGCTTTACCTTCGTACTGGCTGGAAACGGTTCCCCTGCTTACGAAGCTGAAATTGATCGCCTTTTGGTTTCTGCTGGCATTCGCCAACGTACTTATCGTCCTGGATTTGTTGCCGATGAAAAAAAAGATCTATTACTGCAAGGAGCGGATATATTTGCGCTGACTTCCCACTCAGAAAACTTTGGCATTGCTGTTTTAGAGGCTTTAGCCGTGGGTCTCCCTGTCCTGATGACTCCTGGTGTTGCCTTGGCTTCTGTCGTCAAAGAGCATCAACTTGGCTACGTAGCAGAACTAGATGTGGCAGCGATCACGTCTGGTCTTCAAAGTTTGCTGGATAGTCCTCAACAGGCTCGATGGATGGGCGACCGCGCTCGTCAACTCATTCTTAGCCACTACTCTTGGGACACCGCAGCTGTTAGAATGCACGAGATTTACAGTCTGCTTGGACTACCAACACCATGAACAGAGACATTGTGTTCATCGATTGCGAATGCCCAATTTGTGGCTTACCTCACAAAAGCAAATCAATCGCCCAGATCACAGAGAAGTATATGGCAATCAAATGCAGTAATTGCTGGGTTGCGTCAATATATCCAATGCTCTGTAGCCTCAAATTTTTTAGGGGCTGGAGGTGGATTATATGCATTAGCACGTAAACTTTAATCCAGACCATGTTACAAGAAATCACTCCGCTCATTCTCACCTTCAATGAAGCACCTAACATCAACCGCACGCTTCAGCAACTGAGCTGGGCTAAAACAATAGTAGTCATTGACAGCTACAGTTCTGATGAGACGTTAGCAATCTTGCACTCCTATCCTCAAACTCAGATATTTCAACGAGAATTCGACACACACACAGCTCAATGGAACTATGGCCTACAGCAGGTGAAGACAGAATGGGTGCTTTCACTAGATGCAGATTATCTATTAAACGATGAATTGATAGCTGAAATTGCTGACATATCGAAATCGCCAGTAGATGGCTACTCAATCAGATTTAAATATTGTGTTTTTGGCCGACCGCTCCGCCGTAACTTACTTCCACCTCGTGCAGTTCTTTTTAGAAAGGAGAAAGCTGTCTATGTCGATGACGGACATACACAGAGGTTGTGCGTAGATGGCCAGTCAAGCATGCTTTCATCCTATATCTATCATGACGACCGGAAATCTCTCAGCCGATGGCTATGGGCTCAAGACCGTTACATGCTCATTGAGGCCAAGAAACTATTAGAGACTCCTGCTAGAGAACTCAATCTTGCAGATCGAATCCGGCAGCAGAAAATTATTGCTCCTTTGGTAATTCCAATCTACTGCTTAATTTTTAAAGGAGGAATACTGGACGGTTGGGCTGGCTGGTATTACGCCTTCCAGCGGACGCTAGCTGAAATCCTACTCTCGCTTCATTTAATCGAGAATGCGAGGCCCAAAAGTAGTCACAAGGAGTGACTGCTAGTACTCTCTCGACCTCAGGTATACTTATGAAGTTTTCTGCTAAGTATTGGCTACCGGCTCTAGTCGTTGCTTTGATCGTGTTCGAAATCACTTTGCGACTTGCTTTCGGACTAGGTCATCCAGTCCTGTCGCAAGCAGATCCTTATACCGGCTACCGTTTCCAGCCAAATCAGAAAGTGTTTCGCTTCGGCAAAAACGTTGAGTATAACCAGTACTCTCAGCGTTCTGAACCGATCGCTCT
>CAXUIV010000428.1:2412-4693 GCA_964250875.1 uncultured bacterium | reverse complement strand
TACACAGCAACGCCTATGACTATACGACAGCCGCCATCGATCTCTCTGAGGAATTCAAGGCTTACCGGAATGCCTTCGAGTCAACTGTATACGAGACTCTGCATCCAGTCGTCCGGGTTCATCCTGAGTCCGGCGAGCGCGGACTGTTCATCGGCGGTTTTGTGCGCCAGATTCGCGGCTTATCAGCAACTGAATCAGACGACATTGTCAGACTGCTACAGTCGTATGTCACACGTCCTGAAAACACGGTCCGCTGGCGTTGGCAAGCTGGTGACGTCGCCTTCTGGGATAACCGTGCCACTCAGCACTACGCTATCTACGATTACGATGGTCAGCCCCGCCGCGTTCAGCGAGTGACGGTCGTCGGCGACATTCCAGTTGGCATCGACGGCAAACAGAGTGAGTCCATCAAAGGGGACTCAACTGCGTATAACAGACGGGCGATCGCCGCTTGACTTCACTGTAGAGACGTTACATGTAACGTCTCTACAGCTATCAGTTCTAAGATTAAGCGGGATAGAAGACTAGTGTCCGTAGCTCAATGCTCTCACGCGATGGGCCATCTGGTAAGCTTGTTGGGTCATCAAAAGCGGTGTGGGTGGCAAACCGCGCCCGACCGTCTGACGCAGAGTCAAAGCACTTGATCAGCAGCGCTTCATCTCGCTGCATTTGGGGAACGTAGAACCAACGATGAGTTGGGTTGTACGTGACTGCATAGGTTTCGCCGACCCGATCGCGATACAGCAGGTCGCCAGCCACGAGGTCCGTTGGCGCAATGCTCTGGGCGTCGCACACTGCCAATGGGGACTTCTGCACGGGTCCGACGATCGGTCGCCAGACGTTGACAATGCTAAATCGGTGTTGCAGCAGCGATTCGATGTTTTCCGTTCCGAGTGCCTCCAGTACGGCACGCGTCCGACTCAAGCCAGATTTGGCAGTGAAGTCATTGTGGACGCGATTCACTGGCTCCTTGACGTTCTCGCCTTGCTTGGCTCGCTCGCCGTTGCGGAGGTTGTGGTCAAACACCACCACTTGAAGTGCGCCCGTCACCTCTGCTAGCAGCTGCTCGGCTTCGGGGTAGTAGATTCGGCGCACCTCGTCTTCGTTATAAAAGTCGCGGACGGCGCTGCGGTGTTCGACCAGCGCGAGGCCCTCCCGATCTAGGGACAGGTCTCCTGCGATCGGTCGAGCATTGCGGATTGGCAGCGTGTGTGCCTCGTAAGTCCCGTTGTGACGCGGGGTGCCTGCTGGCGGTTCGTAGGTGTAGTTGTAAGGCTTTTCTGCCATCGGCGTGAGGTAATTGAGGACGGCCTCGACGTGCGAAAGCTCCTCGATAACGGGTTTGTCCAGAATTTGGCTGTTTAAGCTCATAGATTGCATCCTCGTGGATTGATGATTAGGCCGCATTCGTTGCGGTGAACTCGGTGGGTCATCCCTACCAAGGTATTGATCGCCAATATGAATCGAGTTGGTATCGTTACTCTTGTATTATTGTAAACGTGATTATTGAAAAATCAACTTATTACTTTTGAGCAGCACCGACGGCAGCAGGTTCACTGAGAATCTTGGCGAATCGTTCTATATAACGGCTTGTCGAAGTCAATTCCTTTTTCCAGCAAAACCACGCGGGTTCTTTGAGAGAAGGTAGAGGTTTTGGAGATGTAAAGCTGTATGGTACTCATAGGATGTCCTGGTAAGTATTCCGATTTCTGACTGTCTGGGGTTGAAATGACGAATGGAGCGAGTATGGCAGAATTAAACAGAAGGAGACCCACGCCGATGTGCAACAATATAGCAGTTTGTCGGTCGATTTAGCGTAGAATAACCAGCAGTATTTCACAAAAGTTGAGCGAATGTCAACCATTGCATTGATCATCGGCGCTGGCGGTGGACTCAGCGCCTCCCTAGCTCGCCTATTTACAGCGGAGGGCTTCACTGTCGCTTTAGCCGCACGGCGGATTAATAAGCTGAGTGCCTTATCTGAAGAGATTGGAGCCGTCAGTTTTGCCTGCGATGCTGCCAAACCAAGTGAAGTGAATCAACTGTTCAAGGATGTCGAACAACGGTTGGGAGCGCCAACGGTGGTTGTTTACAATCCGAGTTCGCGAGTTTCGGGTCCGCTGATCGATCTCGATCCAACAGACGTTGCTAAAGCGCTAGAAATTACAGCCTATGGCGGCTTTCTGGTTGCACAAGCGGCAGCCAAACGCATGCTGGCATCAGGCGGAGGAGCAATTTTCTTTACAGGTGCTTCCGCTAGTGTCAAAGGCTATCCTCGGTC
>CAXUIV010000428.1:0-2312 GCA_964250875.1 uncultured bacterium | reverse complement strand
TGGGTTGAGACATTTTGAGCGAGCGATCGCTGTCACTCTCATCCACATATAGGTTATGAAGCAAATGATAGTAGATACCATCAAGATTGTTGGCTTTCACGCTCATATCTACTTCAATCCTGGAAGTCGTGACGTAGCTGCGCGTCTACGCGAAGGATTGGGCACTAGGTTTGACGTGCGGCTCGGGCGTTGGCACGACAAGCCCATCGGTCCGCATCCAAAATCGATGTATCAAGTTGCATTCTCACCGAATCAGTTTGGTGAGGTCGTTCCGTGGTTGATGCTCAATCGTGAGGGGTTAGACATCCTCGTTCACCCTGAGACGGGCGATGATGTGGGAGACCATGTGGAGCGTTCCCTGTGGTTGGGAGAGAAGTTAGAACTTAACATCGAATCCTTGCGACGGGTGAACACAACCTGAGAGACAATGCAGCCGACGCAGAGAGCGAACGATGTTCCAATTCCGACAGGCTTTAGACTGTGGAATTGAGTTCTCCAGGGTCGTTAGATTCTCATCCTGAGACTGCTCCAGACTTTTCTGCACCACTAAGCCATCAAAGCGTTGTAACTAGACGACGTGTTGATGGAACCAGGAGCCAATCTGACTCAGGTATCGCTCAGTGAAGGGAGGTGTAATGAATGTGACTCCAGTTGGTATACCATTCTGCTGAAATCCGTTGGGAATTGCGATCGCTGCCAGGTCTAGCAAGTTTACAAAGTTTGTGTAGTAGCCCAAATTTGCATTCAGTTCAATCGGGTTCGCCGCGATCTCTGCAATTCTGTAGGCCGTACCCGCTGTGGGAACGACTAAAACATCCATTTGATTCCAGAGGCGATCAGTCTTTTGCTTTAACTCAGCTAGCCGATACAATCCTTCAAACACATCAACGGCTGTCAATTCTTTAGCCGCTAGAATAATTTGGCGAGTGATAGGCAGAACCTTTGTGGGATTGTCTTCAATAAAGGAACCAACTGAACGATAACGTTCGGCAATCCAGGGTCCTTGAAACAGGATCTGATTCGTTTCCATGAATGGGGTATAGTCAATTTCAACATAGGTTCCACCAAGGGTTGATAGGGTTGCGAGCGCTCGGTTAAATTGAGCTTCAACATCCAGATTGCCAAAAAATTGGCGTTGACCTGAAGCGGGTACACCAAAGCGAAACGGTTGTTCGGGCTTGTAGTTCATCCAGCCTGTGATCGGAGACACTTCAGCACGAGAATAGGGATTCACCGGATCGTACCCTTTCGCAACTTGCATCACAGTCCAGGCATCTTCAGCCGTCAACGCAAAAATCGATAGGCAGTCGATCGTCCGACAAGCATGAACAGTATGGGCCGTGCTGAGCAAACCACGAGTTGGTTTCAACCCCACAATATTGTTAAATCCGGCAGGTACTCGCCCCGACCCACCCGTATCGGTGCCAATGGCAAAAGAAACTAACCCAACAGCAACACTCACTGCCGCACCAGAACTAGAACCACCTGCAATATAACCATGCGCAAACGGGTTATGGGGAATATCGAACCCAGTTCGAGTCCCCACTAAGCCTGTGGCAAACTGATCTAAGTTTGTTTTTCCAATTAAGATGGCTCCAGCATTTAACAGTTGCTGCACGCCTGGGTTCGTATGTTGAGCCATATAAGTAAAAGCAGGACAACCACAACTGGTAGGCGTTCCTTCAACATCAATACAGTCTTTCACGCTAAACGGAATGCCCCAAAGCGGTAGAGTAGCACGTTTGTCCAGATGCATCTGCTCAAGCTGTGCGGCTTGGCGCAGAACCTCTTGCTCAGGTCGTAGATACGTCCAGACTCCATCAGCTCCGCGCACCTCAATTCGATTCAAGATCGCTGCAAGTACTTGGGTCGGTGAATGTGTTCCAATCTGGTAGCTCTTGATAAGGCTGGAAATCTCTAGACCACCCAGCTCAACACTCCAAGTATTTATATGACTCTCCATAATTTTTTCTTGCCAAGTAGTTGAACTTTTCTATCCTATTTCGTTATTTGAACCTCAAATTACTGGAAGTATCCATCAATGAATCAAATGAGTTAATATATGTTTTTTATCAAGAGTATCTTGCTTTCTAAAATTGTTTGTGGCATATTTCGATTCAACAACTACTGTAAATCGATAAAATTGAAGGTGTTTGCAAACAACTGTGGAGCGGACGTGTGCAAAGGCAGGCAATCAGGGGTACCTAAAGTGTTTACTCAGTTCAAAATTCGTTTCCTGTTGGATGAGCTTAGATATATCTGGAAGTGGAATCGATTTAAGCCATTCTCGATTCGATCGCTGACCACACTAT
>CAXUIV010000427.1:0-4702 GCA_964250875.1 uncultured bacterium | reverse complement strand
GAGAAACTACATGGTAGTTTGGCATCAAACGACGGTCAGCACTTTGCCCAGATTAGTGGCGATCATCGCGGCAATAAGTTTCACATTGTTTTTACTCCGATTGTGGGTGTGACGAATCAGTTCGGAGACTCATCGCCCGTTGAGGTCAATGCTACTGCAACATACGAAGGTAGCCCTGGTCGTTTTGTCATTGTGACTCGGACGAGAACTGGACACACTCAGCGCTATGAGTTTGAGCGCGTCAAAGTGATTCAGTAGCGGCACCAGCGGAGCGTTTCGTCGAAGCTATCTCATTCACGATCCTGAGAGTAGAACTCATGCAATTTCTACGAGGCTTCAAGTTCAATCCTCAACGATCGCTGCGATCACTGTTTCCAGCCTGACGGTCATACCCAAAGAGAAAACATCGTCAGGCGATTTACTCTGTTTACTGCTATCTTTTGTGCGCCGCACAGATTTCTGTTACAAATCAAGACTCTTAACACAACGCTTTAAACACCTCACTCGAATCATATCGAAATCAGTTCGCTCATACCATAAGAATCTAATAAATCGTTGTAAGAATCTGAAAGAAGTCGAGTGTGGGACTTCATTACACTTTAGAAAAGGAGCAGAGGTCATTCAAACCAACGCTCTTCAAGCTCCGATGTAGATGCAAGCGGTCATCGTTCGTATTTCAGCTCATGCTGGTGAGACATCAGAGATATTCCTTAATACGGTTCTTCCATTCTCCGTCCTGCTTATCTTTGTCTTTCTTTACAAACAATTTCTTAGCAATTAGATCGAGGTGCATATGATGAGTAACTCTGACAAAGACGATTTCGACAGCTTTCCTCTGTACACAAGGCAGGTTCAGGAAAACCAAGGGAGACTGGCTTCCGACCTTCAAACAGGGTATGACTATGTAATTTGTGGGGCGGGAACATCAGGTTCGGTGTTAGCGGCCCGACTTGCCGCCAACTCTGAAGTAAAAGTCCTTCTGCTGGAAGCGGGAGGAACCGATGATTCCGAGCTGGTGATGAACCCCAACCGCTGGGTTCTACTATCTAGCAGACCCGCGAGATCTCACAGAGCTGAAGACAGGCATTGAGCAAGCACGGGAGATCGGCAACTCGGCTCCTTTGCGTCGGTATACGACACGAGAGGTTCATCCCGGAACGCTCAGCAGCGATCGTGAGCAATTCCTCCGCAATGGCTTAGTGACCTTCTATCATCAGTCCTGCACGGCAAAGATGGGGCGCGATGAAATGTCCGTCGTCGATCGCAGATTGAAAGTCTACGGCATCGAGGGACTGCGCGTTGCGGATGCTTCAGTCCTCCCGCGAGTTACCAGGGGGAACACGATGGCTCCCTGTGTAGTAATTGGTGAACGAGCGGCTGCCATTTTGCAGGAGGAACACGGGCACACTACGCCAGCATGAAGGGCGCGATCAAGGTTCCAATTTGGGCAATGCCGTAATCCTTAGAGTGGATTATAAAGCGATGCAAATGGGAATCAGTCCACCCCATGGCGAATTGGCATTGACAAAAATTTCGTATTACTTCCCATGAAACTGGAAACACCTACATGATTACTGCAATTGTTCAGTTCAAACTATCTCCTTCCATCACTCGCGATCACGTTCAAGAAGACTTTTCACATCTTGCACCAACCTTCCGCAATCTGCCGGGATTAATTCGGAAGTATTTTTTGCTATCCAAGGATGGAACCATAGCTGGTGGTGTATATCTTTGGAAATCGCAAGAGGATGCAGAACATTTCTACACTGACGAGTTCAAACGATCTATTACTGATCGATACGGCTTTGAGCCTTCTATTACCTATTTTGAAAGTCCGATTGTCGTTGATAATTCCATAAGTGCAAAGAATGTTTAAACATTGAGGCTCTAGCTCACAATCATCTGATTAGGCTCAAGCTACCTGCAATGCGTCGAGCCAGTGCCTTAAAGTGGTAGTCCGGCTGCTAACATTTGTTCGTAAAGTTCGCGGGCGCGGACTGGCTCGAGCTGCCCACGGAAAAGGGAGCGAATTTCAGCCGATTTGGTACTGAAGCATGTTCGCACCGCACGATCAAAGGCGGCATTGGACACAATCTGCCTCAAGAAGCCCCACAAGCTTTTGCTAAAGCTGTCATCGAAGTTGCCGGTGATTAATTGGCATTAGCCTGCTCATCAGTGCGTCGAAGACATCACAAAGAACAATATACAGAGAAAACAAAAACATCTGATCTAGCACCTGTAGTCAACAACTGATTCATTAATCGGAGCAATCTCATGACACAATCTTTCTGGCTTTTTGGTACTCGCCTCAATATCATCGCCGATCACACTACAACCGGAGGTCAGTACGATCTGATCGAAGGCTACTTCCCATCTGGCACACAAACTCCTCCCCATCGCCACACGCGCTATTCTGAACAGCTTTATGTGCTAGAAGGGGAGTTCACGGTTTGGGCAGGTGCGAACAAAGTGGTGCTAACCGTGGGTGAAAGCTTCTTGATTCCGCCTCACACAATCCACGTCGTCGCTGCGCTCAGCGATAAACCAGCTCGTGGGTTGGTCGTTGCTGCGCCCAGTGCCTTTGCTCGGCTGATTGAAGCCGTCGGGACACTGGATGAGACAGAACTATCGGATATGGTGCTGTTTGACCGTATTTCTACAGAAATTGGCGATGAACTTTTGGGCTTGCCTGGAGATCTACCTAATACACAAGGTGACCGCTCAGGGAGCATACCCAGTTCCAATGCTTGACTGCTTTCAGATTCTTACGATGATTTATCAGATTGATACTCCTCGGGAGCAACCCAGTTTTTCACCCTCATCCCCCAGCCCCTTCTCCCATCAAGGGAGAAGAGGAGCAAGGCGGTTTTCAAGTCCCTCTCCCATGGAGGGAGAGGGATTTAGGGTGAGGGTGAAAAGGCTTGGCAAAAAAGTGGGATGCTCCCATACTCCTCAACCAAAATGCCACTCCAGCTCATCTGCCGACTGGATAACACCAGAGTTTTATTCATCCGTTGGTTGAGTTCGATCGGGTTAACAAGGTTGCTTTTCATCGGTTTTATTTTCAGCGTTTGACTCAATTTGAGCCGCTGCCATGTTGTCAATCAAGATGGAATGATGAAGCTCTGTGGCTTCATCCGCCGGAAACATGCACTCAAGACGCAGTTCTTGCGCCGCAATCGTCTGTGGAGTGCCAACAGTTGTGACCATCGAAAAATAATGCAACACGTTGCCGTCTTTGACAAAGCTCAGCGGGATGAAGGGCATCCCGCTCAAGTTTTGTGGGCTTTTCCACTCAGGTTTTACATCGGGATAGGCTAGCAGCGCGGACAGTAATTCTTTGGTTGTTTCGTCAACAATGCGCCCGACGGATTCGCGGTAAACGCGCTCGAATAAACTTTTTGCCACAGCTTCCCAATTCGCAATAAATGGACGCATTCCTTCCGGATCGAACATGAGGTGTAGCAGATTACGCGGGATCTTACGTGCCCCCATATTGATAAAGCAATTGAAGAAACGTGGTGCAGATTCATTGGTCATGAGTACATTCCAGTAGCGATCCATCACTACGGCTGGAAAAGGTTCGTGCTGACGCAGCATCCGTCCTAGAGCATTGGTGACACTCTGCATCTCCATTGCATTCCATTCGCTCTCGGAATAGATCGGGGCGTAGCCAGATGCCAACAACAAGGTGTTACGATCGCGCAGGGGGATGTCAAGCGCTTGTGCAAGATCAATCACTGTCTGCCGACTCGGAACGCTACGCCCACTTTCCACAAAACTAAGATGTCGTTGCGACATGCCCGCATCTAGGGATAGATCGAGCTGGCTTCTGCTGCGTACACCGCGCCAATAGCGCAATAGCACGCCCAACTCGTTTGCTGGCAGTTTTGCAGTGAGGTTTGGTGCATTCATCAGGCTCTACGTGCGCGATACCGCTAATTCCATTAGCGGCACCGCTGTCTACCTGGATATGAGCATCACTAAGGTATCATAGGACGCTCAACAGGTCAATCTATCCTCACACCCAGTTGGGCAGTAACTCGTCTTTGAGTGCCTGTGCAGGGCGCTAAAACGCGGTAGGACCAACCGAGCCAATCCAGTGTTTGACCTTAGTGGGATCGGCTTTATCCATGTAGAAGAAATGGGTCATCGTCGGTTGCACGGTCTTCAGGCTGGGGTCATCGAATTTCATTGTTACCTTGCCGTGAAAGACTTTGAGTGTTGGGCTATCCCAGTATTCGACCACATCGTGATGTGCGGTAAATCCCTTGTCGATAAATGCACGCAAATTCTCACGGATCGCCTCACGTCCGTGCCAATCTGCAACACCGAGGTTACACACCGCATCCTCTGCAAAACAGTCAAAGCCTTGACTAAAGGTTTTGTCGTCAATCTCTTTCCACATCGCCAACAACCATTCAGGCGGTGCAGTTTTCGTAAACGCGATCGTGGTCATATTATGCTCCTGGGGTTGTTGTAGATTCATGTTGGGGGAGGGCACATCAATGGTGGGAACGGTAAGATTCTGCATTTTGAAACTCCTAATTGCTTTTGGACACATGACTGCCTGTGGATCTTCCTTGGGGTGCGGGTTCTGACACACCGTTTTTGGTGGAAGATGACTGTCATATATCGGTGGCTCGTAACAGTTCAAGTGTCTCGCAGGTGCCGCAACAGTTCAATTACCTTGCAGGTAATC
>CAXUIV010000426.1:0-4710 GCA_964250875.1 uncultured bacterium | reverse complement strand
GCTTTTGCCTTGGCGATCGCTCTTTCAAACTGTAGTAGCCCCTCGACAAACCAGGCTAGTAACAGTACTTCTTCGCCTAGCAGCCCAGCCGCTACCCCAGCTGCGGCACCACCAGGGGCACTAGTCTTCGGGTCGGGTGGTGAACCAGTAAACCTGGAGTCTGGAAATATTACTGAAGGTAATTCAATTTATCTTCAAGACCAAATTTACGACCGCTTGATTGCCTTCAAGCCGGGTACAACCGAACTTGAACCCGGTCTCGCTACAGAGTGGAAGCCTTCAGAAGGCGGCAAAGTTTGGACTTTCAAGCTCCGTCCAGGAATCAAGTTTCACGACGGCACCGATTTCGATGCTGAGGCGGTAAGATTCAACGTGGACCGCTGGTGGAACGAGAAGAGCGAGTACGGGTATCGCAGTGCGGGTAAGACTTACGAAATTTGGGGAGAGCTTTTTGGCGGCTACAAAGGAACTCCTAAATCTTTAGTCCAAGATGTCGTCGCAGAGGGCAAAGACAGCGTTCGGTTTGTCCTCAAGCAGCCTTTTACTGCCTTTCCAGCGGCGCTGGCTACGGGCTACTTTGGAATCGCTAGCCCCACCGCTATCAAAAAAGCTCAAGCGAAATACGGCACTCCATCATCGTTAGCTGTAGGAACTGGTCCGTTTGTGTTTAAAGAATGGCGCACAGGTGATAGCATTGTTCTCACCAAGAACCCGAACTACTGGAAACAGGGCTTGCCGAAGTCAGAGCAACTGGTGTTTCGCTTCATCACCGACCCAGCAGCAAGGTTAGCTCAACTCCGGTCGGGGACGATTGACTTAACTGTAGATCTTGCCCCAGATCAGCTCAAAGAACTCCAGCAGGACGCAAATTTGACGGCGGTACCCCGCCCTTCACTCAACGTCGGCTACCTGGGTTTGAACACTAGCTACGAACCTTTCAAAAAGCCAGAAGTGCGTCAGGCGATCGCCCAGGCAATCAACAAAAGCGAAATTGTCAAAGCTTTTTGGGGTGAGTCGGCTGAATCTGATCCTCACTTTACCCCTCCCACGTTCAAAGAGTTTCAGTCACAGAATTTAGCTGACTATCATTTCGATCCCCAGAAAGCCAAGCAGCTGCTGGCTCAAGCGGGATACCCGAATGGTTTTAACCTGCAACTCTGGTACATGCCAGTTAGCAGACCTTACTATCCCACCCCCAAACCGATTGCTGAAGCCTTCGCTGCTGACCTCAACGCGATCGGCATTAAAGTTAGCCTGCAAACAAAGGACTGGGCAGCCTACCTTGCCGATCGGAACAAACCTCCCGGTTTTCAAGCTTTTATGATGGGATGGACTGCCGACTACGGAGATCCTGACAACTTCTACTATCCCCACTTCGGTCCTGGTTCCACCGCCGATATCGGTAACTGGAAAAACGAGCAAGTTTTTCAGCTCTTGGACCAAGGCCGCGCCGCTAGTGGTAAAGCCGAGCGAATCAAGATTTATCAGCAGGTAGAAGAAATTCTGAATAAGGAAGTTGTGCGCGTGCCAATCGTTCACTCGCAGCCCCTTCTAGCTAAGCGCAAAAACGTTAACGGCTGGACTCCAAGCCCCCTCGGTTCTGAGCCTTTGGAGTCAGTTACCAAATCTTAGTTCGGCACCCCGCACTCCTTACTCCTATGCCCAGCTACATTGCCAGACGCCTGCTCAACTTGATCCCCGTCATTTTCGGAATTACGCTTTTGGTCTTTGTCTTCCTGCACTTGATTCCGGGGAATCCAGCGCAAGTGATGGCAGGGCAACGAGCAAGTCCTGAGACGGTTGCGGCTATTCGCGAGCAGTTAGGTTTGAACCGGCCTCTGCCGCTACAGTACTTTATCTTTTTAGGTAATCTGTTGCGATTCAACCTTGGCAATAGTCTGATCAGTGGCGCTCCCGTTATCCATGAGATTACGACGCGCTGGCCTGCTACCTTTGAACTATCTGTTGCTGCCATGGCGATCGCCCTGGTTCTAGGAATTCCAGCAGGAGTTTTGGCAGCAGTTCGTAAGAATAGCCTGATCGACAACCTGACGATGGGCGGTTCTCTAATTGGGGTTTCAATGCCGGTCTTCTGGTTGGGACTGCTGTTAATTTACCTGTTTGGCGTCAACCTGCACTGGCTGCCGCCCGGATTGCGACTCAGCCAAGATGCAGCGCTAGCCTTCAAGCCCATCACTGGATTTTATGTCCTGGATGCGATTCTTCAGTTCAACTGGAAGGTATTGGGGGATGTGCTAGTTCACCTGATATTGCCAGCGCTGACTCTTAGCACTATCCCGCTGGCAATTATTGCTCGGATCACCCGCAGCGCCATGCTGGAGGTGCTGTCGCAGGACTACATCCGCACTGCGAGGGCGAAGGGGGTGTTAGAGCGCTGGGTGATTTTCAAGCACGCCTTGAAAAATGCCCTGCTGCCGGTGGTGACAATCGTGGGCTTGCAGTTTGGGACGCTTCTAGCTGGAGCTATCCTGACGGAAACTATCTTTTCCTGGCCGGGAATTGGCTCGTGGATTTACGATGGCATCTTGAATCGTGACTACCCAGTTGTGCAGGGCGGGGTCATTTTTGTGGCTGTAGCCTTTGTCTTGATCAACCTTGTGGTTGACCTCTCCTATGCCTTTTTAGACCCAAGGATTCAGTATTAATGACATCAACGCTAACCGTAAACGCTTGGAGTTCAAACGCTCGAAATGCACTCCAGCGATTTTTGAAATCCACTTCTGGGAGGATTGGGTTTTTCCTGACGCTGGCGATTGTCCTGCTAGCGCTGCTGGCCCCGATCTTGCACCCCTATGACCCAGCTACAGACCGCAGCTATCTAGAGCGGTTGAAACCCCTGAGCTGGCACCATCCGTTTGGGACTGAGGGTTTAGGGCGAGACATGTTGGTGCTGGTGGTGTACGGGCTACGGACCTCGCTTGCCGTTGGCTTGGTCTCTGTGCTGTTGGGGCTGGCTGTGGGCGTACTGCTGGGATTAGTTGCCGGGTACTTCGGCGGGTGGCTAGAAACAATGATTGGCTGGCTAACCGACATCCTCTTAGCTTTTCCCTCAATTCTGCTGGCGATCGCGGTTGTGACGATCACTGGCCCTAGCTTACCAAGCGTCATGGTCGCGGTGGGGGTGGTGCAAATCCCGATTTTTATCCGGTTAACTCGGAGTATGGTGCTGTCACTCAAGGAGCAAGAGTTTGTCCAAACAGTGAGAGCTTTCGGTGCGACACCGAGCCGCATCATTTTCCGTCATATCTTGCCTGCTAGCCTTCCACCCTTGGTTGTACAGGCAACTCTATCCATTGGCACCGCTACGCTAGAGGCGGCGGGCTTGGGCTTTTTGGGTTTAGGCGCACAGCCCCCAACGCCAGAGCTAGGAACCATGCTTTCTGATGCCTTCAAGAATGGCTACTCTCTCTCCTCACCCTGGACTATCGTGTTTCCCGGCTTGATGATTACGCTGATCGTCTTGGCGTTTAACCTCCTTGGCGACGGTTTACGCGACAGTCTCGATCCTCGATCAAATCGTTAGCTTGGTAGCAGGCTGCCTACAAGCGAGGGAACATAGCGACGGGCTGCAACACGTCTTTCCAGCAGGTGCAGCGCTTCACGATTCTGCTCAGTGCGCCGCCAAGCATCAAGATACACTTGCTCAAACACGTCACGCTGAGCATGGCTACCGCCGATCGCATACAGCCGGGGCAAAATTGGTCTAAGTTCCGCGAGCGCTCGTGCCCAATCTCCTTTAGCATAGGCGACCAGCCCACGTGCGGCTGGCAGTGCTACCTCAGTCCAGGTGCGGCGGATATAAGGCTTGGCTGTCTTGGCATACGTCTCCATACTAGAGAGCATCTCAGCAACCGAGTCAGATAAACCACCTCGTGCTAGAGCATAAACATAGTGCAAATCTTGAAACGGCAAAGCATGTTCATGCATTCGCGCCGTGAGGTGAGTTCCTAGTGACTGCCAGCGCTCACCAACATCCACACCTCTCAATTCCAACCGCAACAGCAGGGCGATCGCCCCAACCTGATCTTTGGAAGACTCTTTCCCAGCACGACCCCAGACGTGGCGATCATACAGCTCCAGCACCTTTTGCATCTCTTTCTGCTCCAGGTAGTAGAGTGCAACGTGCCACCAATTGTGTGTGTACAGCATCGAATTACAGTTCTCCCAAGTATCCGCAAAGCTCTCCATCCAGGCAATTCCCTCAGCTAGCCGTCCCTGTGTCTCCATTACGTGAGCCACTGCGTGCTGCGCCCAAGGATCGTGCCGGTTCATTGCGACTGCCTGTCGTCCCATAGCTTCAGCCTCTTGCAGCCGATGGCACTGCTCCAGACCGAAGGCAACCATACCATAGATATAATGATCACGATTAGCCGGTAGCACTTTCGCCGCAATTTGCAGCAAACCCTCCTGGTTTCCTAAATAGAAGTAGTGGTACTGACCCCTTTGCACAGACACTAGATCGCGGGGGAACTTTTGCGCCACTTCTTCGTGGAGAGCGATCGCCCGATCAACATTACCTGTTGCCCAAGCTTCGATTGCCCAAACATAAAGTTGTTCGCGCTCATTGGCAGCAGCCAGAGACTTTTTAGCCGCATGCAAATATGGCATTGCCTGCGTTCGAGCCGCTGCACTCTCTAGGGAGAGGTAATGGGCTGCTGCATGGGCGTTGGCGATCGCACAATCTGGATC
>CAXUIV010000425.1:0-4712 GCA_964250875.1 uncultured bacterium | reverse complement strand
GGGGAATTAGCTCAGTTGGTAGAGTGCTGCGATCGCACCGCAGAGGCCATCGGTTCGAATCCGATATTCTCCATTTGCCGAGGCTTCAACGTCGATGCCACTCAGCATCCGGTGCGGCTATGCCAAGCGCACGTCGCTCTACATGGCGCTACCGTTTAAAAGACTGCGGGCACCTTGCAAATGCTCTTGGTCTGTTGACCCAAACTGATTGAGAAAGGCTTGGATATCAGAATCGCTCGTCACGCTGGCTTCTCGCTTAGAATCCGACATATCCTCAGCATTTATTCGAACCATCTCCTTAGCAAAAGCCCGATCGAAAGCAAGGCCATTAAGTTGCATTAGGCTTTTTAACCTAGCTCTATCCTGTGCGTTTGCCTCCAGCGGCAAAGTCATTCCCTTTTTATGAGCAATCTGCATCAACTGAGAGTTGAACTTTGCATGGTCATTCAAGAGCCGGAGAGCGTATTGCTGGGTCGCATTGCTCGAAGCTTTCTCTACACCGAGTTCGGCGAGTTGAAACTCGTAGACGCTACCTTCGGCATCTTTGGTCAAATACTGTCTGTCAGTGTTGCTAATTGTTGATTGGGTTTGCTGAGCGAGGGCTGGTAATACCAGCGAGGCAAACACTGGCACTGCCACAATTACGGCTACTATCTGTCTCATGAAACTATTAGAACCTTGTCATTTAGACTCATCAATAAGCTAGCGGCTGCTATCTCATCCCACTTATAACTAAAGAAGGGGATTGGTATTAAATGAACTTGTAGCCATCAACACAGACTCTTACCAGTCAGAAGCTATTGCTTACCGCTTGCAGCATCAAACGATTGACTCGTAGCCGTAGCTTTGGACAAGGCAAAAACTAGCTCGAGTTACGTAGAATAGAATTCAGCGCAGCGTTTCATTTTTCGTTACCTAACTCTCAGTAGAAGATACACTAATGTCAACACTCCGGTTTCTCTTGCTCGAGGACAAGCCACTGGATGCAGAGGCAATACAAGACATGTTGACGAATGGCGGGGTTGAGTATGAACTGCTAAGGGTAGGCACTCACGTTGATTTTGTGACAGCACTAGAAACCAATGAGTTCGATTTAATTCTGGCAGCTTATGCTGTGCCCGATGTTGACGGCATTGCTGCGCTGGAAACTGCCCGTAGACTGCATCCTGAAACCCCCTTTATTTTCGTTTCTGCCAGTTTGGGCGAGGAACTCGCAGTCGAAATGCTCAAACGGGGAGCTACAGACTATGTACTGAAGCAACGGTTAGGACGGTTAGTGCCCTGCGTCCACAGGGCGTTGCGGGAAGCCCAAGAACGCCGCGATCGCCGACGGGTAGAAGCCGCACTGCGCGAATCTGAAGCGACATACCGCACGTTGTTTGAGTCGATCGACCAAGGCTTCTGTATCTGCGAAATGCTGTTTAACGAGAACGGTGAACCGGCTGATTATCGGTTCCTCAAAGTTAATTCGGTCTTTGAAAGGCTAACGGGACTGAAACAAGCGACGGGTAAAACGGCGCGGGAACTTGTCCCCAATCTTGAAGCTGATTGGTTCAAGATTTATGGCAAAGTCGTGCGGACAGGCGAAGGAGTTCGATTTGAGAATAAATCAATCGCTCTGAACTGTTGGTTTGATGTCAGCGCCTTTTGCATCGGCGAAAGCAACCAGTTCGCCATTTTGTTTACTAACATCAGTGAGCGCAAGAAGTTTGAGCAAGAGCTGCGGGAAAGCGAGGAGCAGAGTCGCAATACTCTAGAGAGCATTACTGACGCATTCTTTGCTGTGGATGAAAACTGGCGGTTTACCTATGTCAATCAAACCGCCGGTATACTAGTTAATTGCCCTCCAAGTGCCTTGATTGGGAAAATCTTCTGGGAAGAATTTCCAGGTGTCAATGACAGCGAGTTTGAACAGATGCACCGCCGTGTGATGCGCGATCGCGTGGCTGAGTCGCTGACCGAGTTTTATCCCGACCACAAACGCTGGTATGAAGTCCGCTCCTACCCAGCCGCGAGCGGAATCACTATGTATTTCAGGAATGTCACCGAGCAGATTCAAGCCAAGGAAGCATTGCGCCAGAGCGAATCTCGCTTTCGGTTAATGGTTGAAAGTGCGAAAGAGTACGCGATCTTCACTCTTGACCTTAACGGCATTGTCACGGGTTGGAATCCTGGTGCTGAACGATTGTTAAGGTATCAGGAAGCAGAAATTATCAATTGCGACGGGCGCATCCTCTTCACGCCGGAAGACAACGAACGGGGACAAGCCGAGCGGGAAATGCAAATTGCCCTGACGCAAGGACAGGCAGAAAATGAACGCTGGCACCTGCGGAAAGATGGCAGCCGTTTTTGGGCAAGTGGGTTGATGATGCCGCTGCTCGATGAAGGCGAGAACGTGCAGGGATTTGTCAAAATCATGCAGGATAAGACCGCCCAACGGCAAGCCAATGAACGACTCCAGCTGCTCTATGACACAACCAGCGATCTACTCGCCACCGAACAGCCCCTGACGCTGGTGCATAATCTGTTCAAAAAACTCTCAGCTCCGCTAGATCTGCATTATTACTACAACTACATAGTGGAGGAAAAAGACGACCAATCCATGCTGCATCTGAAGAACTATGAAGGACTCTCCGATGCCGAGGCGCAGTCGATCGAATGGCTAGAATTGGGTCAGCATCTCTGTGGACGAGTGGCACAAGATCGGCAACAAATTGCCCTCAGTCAAGCTCAAATCATCAGTCATCCCAATACCCACTTGATCCGCTCGCTCGGTATCACAGCCTACATAGGGCAGCCGCTGATTGTGCAAGGACGTTTACTGGGTACGCTTTCATTTGCTAGTCGCACCCGCACCAGCTTTACTCCTGAAGAAATTGACCTGCTGCAATCCACCTGCGACCAGATGGCGATCGCCCTGGAACGGGCCAATTTGCTTACGTCGATTCAGCAACAAGCGGAACAGTTGCAACAAGCCAACCGAATCAAAGATGAGTTTCTTGCTGTGCTGTCTCATGAATTGCGATCACCTCTGAATCCAATTTTGGGTTGGACGCAGTTACTGCGAAATGGCAAACTCGATGTAGCTCGTCAAGCCGAAGCACTGGCAACGATTGAACGCAATGCCAGACTGCAATCGCAACTGATTGAAGACTTGCTTGACATCTCCCGGATTATGCAGGGCAAACTGTCCTTAACGGCGGCTCCTGTCAGTTTGACGTTTGTGATCTCCGCAGCTGTTGAAACTGTGCGTTTGGCAGCGGAAGCGAAGAATATTGAGCTACAGCTTGACCTCGACCCGGTAGTCATGCCCATCTCTGGCGATGCTGCCCGCTTACAGCAAGTCGTGTGGAACCTGCTCACTAATGCGGTTAAATTCACTCCCAGCGGCGGACGAGTGACCGTTGAACTTCGGCAGATCAATCAGCTGGCTCAGATTCGGGTGATTGACACTGGCAAGGGGATCAATCCGCAGTTTCTGCCGTATGTGTTTGAGTATTTTCGGCAAGAAGACGGCTCGACCACTCGTAAATTCGGTGGCTTGGGGTTAGGGCTAGCGATCGTGCGACAGATTGTAGAAATGCACGGTGGTGTGGTTAGAGTGGAGAGCCAGGGGGAGAATCAAGGAGCGACCTTTATCGTGCAACTACCTGTCATGCAGCAGGCAGCACCGACTATATCTAAGCCAACTCGCTTTCAAGCAGACACAGAAGCCCCTTTACACAACATTCAGATTTTGCTTGTGGATGACGATGTTGATACCCGCGAGTTTCAGGCTTTTCTGCTGGAACAGAACGGGGCAAAGGTGACAGCCGTTGCCTCTGGGTTAAAAGCTTTGCAAGTTTTAGACAGGTTCATTCCCGATGTGCTTGTGAGCGATGTGGGCATGGCAGAAATGGATGGATACATGCTGATGCGGCAGATTCGCTCGCGTCCACCCGCTCAAGGAGGAGCGATTCCGGCTATCGCACTGACTGCTTATGCCGCAGAACTTGATCAGCAAAGAGCAATTCAAGCAGGGTTTCAGATACACATGACGAAACCTGTGGAGCCAGAATTATTGGTGAGCGAAATCGTGAACTTGCCGAAACACAACCGACACTAAAGGACTCTTCTTGTCTTAATTACGCTTCATCCTAACATTTTGATGGGTCAAGGTGCAATTGGCGCGACCGACGAACTAGTTACAAGATAATGTTTCCCCCTATGCTGATAGCGATGGGTGTTTGACGTCCGCCGCTTTCCAACTATTAATTATGACCGCCGAACCTCTATCAAGCGTTCTTCACTGAGTGTCTCTACCAATGAAGTCAGGTTATCTCAGCCTTGTGTAACTATGGGAGTTCGACGTGTAAGGTAAAGGAACCATAACCCGATTTAATCGTTCATATAAGCTTCGTTACCGTCAGTTTTTCTAAAGGATTTGATTGATGAGTGCCCCAAACAACTTGTGGTCTTTGGCCTTGGGAATCTATCGTGACGTGCTGCCTACGGTACGGCAGTACTTAAACGGATGGAAAGCGCAAGCCCTGACAATCCCCGATCCAGAGCTGCGTCAACAAGCCTTATCCAGCATTGAGACGAAAGCTTTCCACTGTGAGGGCGGTTCGATCTACGGCTTACTGGTGAGGGAACACAGTCACAAGATTATTGAGTTTAAGCTGTTCGGCATTTAAATAGGGTATAATGGAAAGCTGAATTAATTGGGTAAG
>CAXUIV010000424.1:0-4732 GCA_964250875.1 uncultured bacterium | reverse complement strand
CTGCTAGTTCCTGACTTAAATAGGTTGGAGGGGGATTTTGAAAAAAATGATAGATATCCTCAAGTTTCATCATTTGCATAACAAATTACACATTGCTTAGTGATTGCTGTAACTAGTAGACGTAAGTACACGATAAAAGTGGTAGCAAACTTGAGGGTTGGGGCAGCGACTGCATAGTGATATCTCGGGAAAAACAGCGATTATCAGATAGGTAGCGGGTACCTAAGGACATGGAGGAACAATCAGCGATTGAGATCCCCTATGAAGAGATTTCAGTGGTTATAGGTTTTGTTCCGGAGTGACCAGATAAAGTTTCATACTTGCTTTAAAAAAAATACTTCCTAGGTAGCAAGCAGGTGGCAAGCAGCAGTTATTTTCCGGCTAAGGCGCTTTGGTACAATCGGACAACTATAGTAAGGATCCAAGCCAGCTACGCCTACTGGGAAGCCTCTACTGGGAAGCCTTGAATATGCGAGAAAAAATATGCGAGACAAATCAGAGTCACCACCACCCCCAGCACTTCAGGGAATTGCGCAGGCGTTTCGTCTTGCGGGCTGGATTAGCTTCTGGATTCAGTTGGTCTTAGGCGTTGTTTCAACTCTAGCTTTGATATCCGCTAGCTTTGGTCGCAACGTGAACGCTGCTGAGGGTACAGCAGGAACTGGTTTTGGCATAGTTTTGGCAGTTAGTGGAGTCGTGACGCTAGGCATAGGCATATATTTAGCTTTTCGCTACACCCGTCTTGCCAAACGCTTACAGTCTGCCTATACAAACCAACGTCCGCGTAAAGCAGATACGCTGCAAATCCTGCGATTGGGGCTGATTATTAATTTGGTAGGAATGTTACTGACTATTATGGGCGCACAGGCCATTGTTGGCGTTCTCCTTGTCAAGTCTCTGTCCCTGCCTCAGATAGGCGCAATTTACAGCCCTAACCAGGTCAACCAGGTCATTCGTCCACTGGATATTTTGGTCGTCCAAGCAAATACCAATACCGTTGCAGCTCACTTTGTCGGGCTGCTTGCCTCTCTGTGGTTGCTTAATCGTATCAATCGGTCATAGAGCATAGGGCGCGGGGCATGGGGCATGGGATAAATTGTTCTCCCTTCTCCCATCAGTACGCCATAATCGCCATAATCGATGTAGTCTGAGGTACTGGCTTTACAGAGACTAGCCAAGAAGCAAAGAAAAAAATCTGTGCTGGATATTAAGCAAATACGGGACAATCCGCAAGCAATTCAAGATCGCCTGAATCGTCGTCACGGTAGCTATGACATTCAGACAATTTTGGAGTTGGATCGGCAACAGCGGCAACTGGAATTGGCGCGATCGCAACTCCAAGCCCGAAGTAACGAGATCGGTAAACTCGTTGGGCAAAAGCTCAAAGCTGGTACTAGTTCCGATTCAGAGCTTCAAGCTCTGCGGGATGAGGGCAACAGAATCAAAGCTCAGCTGAGCGAACTGGAACCACAGGAACGAGACCTCAAAACCTCACTGGAGGCACTGCTCCTAGCGCTTCCCAACTTGCCCAACGATTCTACGCCTGTAGGCAAGAGTGAGGAGGAGAATGTTGAAGTGCGGCGTTGGGGTGACGAGTACATTCCCCAGGATGCTAAACTCCCTCACTGGGAAATTGGTGAACGGTTGGGCATTCTCAACTTTGAGCGCTCTGCCAAAATCGCCCAAAGCCGGTTTGTCACCCTTCTTGGATCTGGTGCGGCGCTGGAACGGGCACTGATTCAATTCATGCTTGATCGACAGATAGCGGCTGGGTATGTAGAGGTGATGCCGCCATTCTTAATCAATACTCAGTCCCTGACGGCATCTGGTCAGTTGCCCAAGTTCGCTGAAGAAAGCTTTAAGTGTGCTGACGATGATCTTTGGCTCACTCCCACTGCTGAAGTGCCCATTACAAATCTTTACCGTGAGGAGATTTTTGCAGCGGCGGATTTGCCCATCCACCACTGTGCATATAGTCCATGCTTCAGGCGGGAAGCCGGTAGCTACGGACGGGATACGCGGGGCTTGATTCGCCTGCATCAGTTTAATAAGGTCGAACTGTTTAAGTTTGTGCATCCTGATACCTCAGAGCAGGAGCATCAAACGCTAGTGCAAAATGCCGAGGCGATCTTGCAGGCACTGCAATTGCCTCACCGGGTGGTGGAGTTATGTACGGCTGATCTGGGCTTCTCTGCCACGAAGACTTATGACCTGGAAGTCTGGTTGCCTTCATCTGGCAAATATCGGGAAATCTCCAGTTGCTCCAACTGTGGAGACTTTCAGGCGCGACGGGGCAGCATCCGTTTTAAGGAGGCTGGTCAGAAAGGCACTCGGTTTGTCCACACGCTCAATGGTTCTGGCTTGGCGGTAGGCCGCACGATGGCAGCAATTTTAGAGAATTACCAACAGCCTGATGGAACAGTGCGGGTACCCCAAGTCCTGCAATCATATCTGAGGCGTGAGGTGATAACCTGTGAAGCACCGTAGAATGAACGAATGTGTAGTTAATTGTAATTGAGTGTTTCTATGAATGTTTTGGGGGCGATCGCAGTTCTGGCACTTCTGATAGTGGTGCATGAATTGGGGCACTTTATCGCAGCTCGGTCTCAGGGAATCCATGTCAATCGGTTTTCCCTGGGTTTTGGTCCCGTTCTGTTCAAGTACCAGGGAACAGAAACCGAGTATGCTGTGCGGGCTATACCACTGGGCGGCTATGTTGGTTTTCCTGATGACGACCCCGATAGCGATATTCCTCCCAATGACCCGAATCTCTTGCGCAACCGTCCTGTGCTTGACCGAGCCATTGTGATCAGCGCTGGAGTCATTGCCAACTTAATCTTTGCCTATTTGGTACTGGTGATTCAGTTTGGCATTGTTGGTGTTCCGGTCAGCTTGAAATATGAACCTGGTGTGCTTGTGCCGCAGGTTGTGGCAGATAGTATTGCTGCTAGAGCAGGAATCAAGGCTGGGGATATTATTTTGGCTGTAGACGGTCAGCAGTTGGGTGCTTCTGATCAATCAATACTGTCTTTAAAGACGGCAATTGAAACTCACCCTAACCAGCCACTCCAGCTCAAGGTGCAGCGTGACAGAGAAATATTGCCCTTAACGGTGACGCCAAAGCTGCAAGCGGACAACAAAGGCCACGTTGGAGTTCAGTTGGTGCCCAACGGCACAACGGTCAACCGTCGCCCCAATAACGTCTTTGAAATCTTTAACTTGGCTGCCGAACAGTTTCAGCAGATTCTGGTGGCAACGGTGAAAGGATTTGGTCAACTCGTCACCAACTTTCAAGCGACCGTAGGTCAGGTCGCAGGCCCGGTGGGGATTGTCAAGGAGGGGGCAAAATTAGCAGAGTCGGGCGCGGCAAAACTCCTCTTCTTTGCGGCGATTGTCAGCATTAACCTCGCTGTTCTTAATATCTTGCCTCTACCAGCTCTTGACGGCGGACAATTGGCTTTTCTGCTCATTGAAGGAGTACGTGGTAAGCCTCTACCGACTCATATTCAAGATGGCGTCATGCAAACCGGGCTGATGCTGTTGTTAGGATTAGGCATTTTCTTGATTGTCCGAGACATTACTCAACTTTAGTTAAGGCAGTTGTTCCAGTGAGCATTACGCGGAAGTGGCCTGCTAAGCAACAACGGGCAGTAGAGATTCTACTGCGCTTGAAGCATCTCTACCCAGAGGCACCCTGTACGCTGAATTATGAGACGCCAGTGCAGCTATTGGTGGCAACAATTCTCTCAGCTCAGTGTACAGATGAGCGGGTCAACCGAGTCACACCAGCGTTGTTCCAGAGCTTTCCAGACGCGAAGGCTATGTCTTGTGTGGATCTAGAACAGTTGGAAAATCTGGTGCGCTCTACTGGGTTCTACCGTAGCAAGGCCAAGAATATTCAGGCTGCTTGTCGTTTGATTGTGACGCAGTTTGGTGGGCAAGTGCCGCAGCGGATGGAACAACTGCTCCAGCTGCCTGGGGTAGCGCGTAAGACTGCCAATGTCGTCCTTGCCCATGCTTACGGCATTCATGCTGGAGTGACGGTGGATACTCATGTGAAGCGTCTGAGCTACAGGTTGGGATTGACTGAGCATACAGACCCAATCCGCATAGAGCGAGATCTCATGCGGTTACTGCCGCAGGAAGACTGGGAAAACTGGTCGATTCGGCTGATCTATCATGGTAGAGCTATTTGTAAAGCGAGGAGTCCGGCTTGCCATCAATGTGTACTTGCCGATCTATGTCCCTCTGCGGACTTACCAATTACTGATCCGGGAAACTCTAAATCCCTATTGTCCGCTTCAACAAGCATTAACGTCTGACAGTTTAAGATAGAATATGAATTCTTTAAGGAAGGTTAGGATTTATGGCTAAAAAGAGCATGATTGAGCGGGAGAAAAAGCGCGAAAAAACAGTAGCAAAGTATGCTGACAAGCGGCAAGCTTTGCAAGAGCAGTTTGACGACGCTACCACTCAAAGGCAAAAGCTGGAAATACACAGACAGATTCAGCAGCTACCGCGTGATAGTGCTCGCGTCCGCTTACGCAACCGCTGCTGGGCTACGGGACGCTCTAGAGGGTACTATCGGGACTTCGGGCTTTCTCGCCATGTGTTTAGAGAGATGGCTCACGAGGGTTTGTTGCCGGGAGTGGTTAAGTCTAGCTGGTAGTCTACTGACCGCAGCAGCGATCAAAGCCCAGACTATCTAGGAGTAGATCGCTGACGGCGTTGG
>CAXUIV010000423.1:0-4753 GCA_964250875.1 uncultured bacterium | reverse complement strand
GGCAGCAGCAGAAAGACATCGTACCAGCGCCATAGCATTGCATCCAACCAATTTAGCTGGCTGCGATGACGACTGAGGTAGAGAGTACGGACGAGAAACTCTACGCCAAAAAAGAGGCAAAAAACCGAGTCAATCTGCCCAAAATGCTGATTAAGCGGCTCACAAACCGCACTGATACTGGGATATTTAAGGTAAAAATCTCGCCAAGAAACATAGTTGAGCTGAAACAGCACCAAAACCAAGTCTGATAGTGCCAGCAGAGCCGTCAGTTTCTCCAACCAAGAAGCTTGCTCCTTATCCTCAGATTGTCGTCGTATTTGCATAAGTTTTCATAAGTCCTCAGCACTCCGCACTCCGCACTCTACTACATCACTTTACTCGGCAATCTGTCCCAATCTTCTGCTGGTGTCGCATCGACCAATACTGCTTCCTGAAACACTGCAAGGTCAAACCAGAAGGTGGTACCTACACCGACCTCACTAACCAGATGTACGCTGCTGTGATGCTTCTCAATGATATTTCTGACAATCGAGAGACCCAGTCCGGTGCCTTCTAGCGTATGCACTCGGTTTTCCACTCGAAAGAAGCGACCAAAAATTTTCTCCTGGTGTTCTGGAGCAATCCCCATCCCGGTATCAGAAACTTCAATGCGTACTTGCTGACCAGTGTGGTGCTGTAGGTGGGATGCAGACCCATGCAGATAAACTCGGATTGCCACTTGTCCACCCGGTTTCGTAAACTTCAGCGCATTGCCGACCAGATTGGCAAGCACCTGGAGCAACAAATCGTAGTTACCTACGACAGGCGGTAATTCGGGCGCAACTTCCTGAATCAGTTTAATGCCTTTGTCCCGTGCATTGAGCTGGTAAGCCCGCAGCGTCTGCTCAATAGGTTGAGTGATATCTAGCGCATCTAGGTGATAAATGCGGCAGGATTCCAACCGTGACAAATCTAGAACGTCGTTGACCAAACGGGTGAGGCGGTCAGTTTCGTGATTGGCTGTTTCTAAAAACTCGCGTCGTTCTGTCTGGCTAAGGTCTTCGCCGTATTCGTGTAGGGTTTCAATAAATGATTTGATGTTAAACAAAGGCGTGCGCAGCTCGTGAGAGACGTTGCTGATGAACTGGCTTTTAGCTTCGTTGAGTTCCACTTCACGAGTAATATCCTGCACAGTCATAGCAATACCCTTGATGCTCTCTCGGTATTGGTCCAAAACTGTGGTGAGGAGAATCCTGACGGTGCGAGCGGTTGGTTGGTTAAGAAGAATGCGAAACTCAGCGCTCTCGCGATCGCCCGCCGCCATTTGGTACAGGGGGTACGTTAACTCCGCCTGTATCGCTAACGGCAAGTGATGCAAAATGTTGCCTCCCACCACATTACCGCCCTCCCAACCAAAAATCCGCCGCGCCGTGGGGTTGACTAAAATAATCTGCATGCTGTTGTCAAGCAGTACAGCCCCATCGGCGATCGTCGAAACCAGCGTCTCCAGTTTGGCTTTTTGAGCAGTGAGTTCCTCAATGTTCTGCTCCTCATAGCGCTCTAACCGCTCTGCCATTTCATTAAAACTGAAGATTAACTCCCCTAACTCGCCGCCCAATGGCAGGTCAATGCGCTGCTTAAAATTCCCAGCCGCAATATTTTTGACACCTACCAGCAGTTCCTTGATCGGTCTGGTAATCATCAAGGCATTAAACACAGCACCCAAAATCACCATTGCCCAAATAGAGATAAAAACAGCGATCGTCACATCCCTAGTCAGATTGGAGGATGCGATCACGGCGGGGTTTGGGTTGATGCCAATGGCTAAAACACCCAGGTATTTATCGTCGTGAGTTAAGGGAACAAAGACATCGGTGATTTCCCCAGAGGGTGTCAGGTGCTGCCGTACCAGAGGCAGATCAGAATGAGCAGCGTAAGTATCTGGTAGCTGAATTCGACGCTCAATCGTCAGGGAGTTTTGCACTGTTGCTTCCCAAAAAGGCAACCCCAGAAATATCTTCCCAGCTTCGTCAGCGTAGATCATATAGCTCACGTTGGAGGTGCTGTTGTAGAAGCGTTGGGAAAATTGGGCCACCTCAGTCAGATTATCTTGGGCAATGAGTGGCGCTACGTTAGCTGCTAGCAACAATCCGAGATCGCGACCGAAGCGGGTATCGTTTAGACGAGCATCGTGTTGAATGGTATTGACAACCCAGAAGGTGAGACCGCTCATAACCAAGGAAACCACCAACGTAGCGGCAGCCATCAGCTTCGTCTGAAGGGTAAAATCTGACCACCAACGGGCGATCGCGTCTTGAATAGTTTTGATGAAAGCTAGCATCTTAATAAATAGTTTTGAGTTTTAAGTTCTGAGTTATGAAATTAGTCTTAAGTTATCAATTATCGCAAGTTAATTTTGTAATTTAACTCAAAACTCCGAACTCCGCACTCCGAACTCTTTTACCAATGTCTCGTCGGTAGTACATTCCCTCAAAGTGAATGCAGTTGATTGCATCGTAGGCAAGAGCGAGCGCTTGCTCAAAATTCTCTCCTACTCCAGTCACACCAGCAACACGACCGCTATCTGTCACTAACTGTTGCCCCTTCAGTCTTGTACCCGCATGAAACACACTAGCTCCTACCTCCTGAGCTGATTCAATTCCAGTTATTGCGTCACCCTTGGAAAAGGCTCCAGGATAACCCTTTGCCGCCAGCACAACACAGGCTGCTGCCCCAGACTTCCAGGCAAGCGGTGGCAGTGACGACAACTGCTGCTGAGTGCAGGCGAATAGCAGCTCCGCCAAAGGCGTTTCTAGAAGTGGCAGAATCACTTGAGTCTCTGGATCGCCAAAGCGACAGTTGAACTCCAAAACTTTAAACCCACCATCTGGTGTCATCATTAAGCCTGCATAGAGAACGCCCCGGTAGTCAATTCCTCGTTGCCGCAGAGTGGCGATCGCTGGCTGTAAGACCTTTTGCTGTATTTGTTCCAGCATCTGTGGACTCAAAGGCGCAGGAGCATAAGCGCCCATCCCGCCGGTATTCTCTCCTGTATCACCCTCGCCAATTCGCTTATGGTCTTGAACTGGTAACAAGGGTCGAATCGTCAGACCATCGGTTACAGCCAAAACGGAAACTTCTTGCCCAGTTAAACACTCTTCAATCAAAACAAATTTACCAGGGCCGAACTGGCCTTGAAAGATAGCATCAATTGCACGATGGGCTTGCTCAACTGTTTGGGCGACTGTCACTCCTTTGCCAGCAGCTAAGCCGTCGGCCTTGATCACAATTGGTATTTCTTCCACATAGGTTTTTGCGACAGCCGCCTCGGTAAATACGGCAGATCGGGCTGTCGGAATTCCAGCTTCCTGCATCAGAGCTTTGGCCCAAGACTTGCTCGCCTCGATCAGCGCTCCCATCTTCGTGGGACCAAATACCATCAGACCTCTATGCTGGAGATAATCTGTTATTCCCAAAGCCAAGGGCAGTTCTGGACCGACGATAACGAGAGAGATGCCCTGCACCAAAGCAAACCGACCAATACCCTCAAAGTCGTCCATTCTGAGGGGCAGATTCTGGCAACGCTCCATGCTTGCCGTACCGCCGTTGCCGGGAACACAGACAACCCGTTCAACTCGCTGCGATTGCAACAACTTCCAAGCCAGAGCATGTTCGCGTCCCCCACTGCCGACAATTAAAATCTTCACTAATTTCCTCGCGCCAACAGACCAATTTTTCTACCAATGCTGCCGGTTTGGGAGAACCCAGCCAATTATGTTCAAGTTTCACCAGCCCTTCATCTATCTTCATCCTACTACTGGTCTCACCATTCACAAGGTGATTTAGTCTGACATGGGTAGGTTGCATCGGCTGTGGGTCATACAAACAACCAACAACTAACAACAAGGCGGCACGGCATTCCCACCCTAAAGAAGGCGAGCTTCTCGCCGCCTTCTGTGAATTTACTGAGTTTTTAATAGTTACAGCGGAATTTGATCAGTAAGATTGGGGTTTTGCAGTAGTCAGTGACCGAGTGAGAATTAGCGACTAGTGAGATAGATTCATTCACTGTCAATATTGAATACGGTATTATTGACAATCAAAGAAATATTCAAAGGCATCAAAATTATGGCTACTAGTATCGTTACAGGTGCCGCAGGTTTTATTGGTTCTCATCTTGTAGAAGCTCTGCTAAACCGAGGAGAGAGAGTTATCGGAATTGACCATTTTAATGATTATTATGATCCAGATCTAAAGCACAAAAACATTTCTCATTTAAGAAATCATCCAGCCTTCCAGCTCATTGAGGGAGATGTTCAGTCTTTAGACTGGTCTGCACTGCTCCATGATGTTGAAGTCGTTTACCATCAGGCTGCCCAGGCTGGGGTAAGGGCAAGTTGGGGTCAAAGTTTTCTTGCTTACACAGAACGGAATATCAACGCTACCCAATTTTTACTAGAGGCAGCCAAAACCTCTTCCCTCAAACGACTCGTATTTGCCTCCTCGTCTTCGGTGTATGGTGACGCTGAAACTCTACCTACCCATGAGTTAATCTGTCCGCAGCCAGTCTCTCCTTACGGTATTACGAAGTTGGCATCTGAGCGTCTATGCGGGCTGTATCATAAAAACTTTGGCGTTCCGGTCGCAGTTTTGCGCTACTTCACAGTTTATGGACCCCGCCAGCGCCCAGATATGGCGTTTCATAAGTTTTTTAAAGCCATTCTGCTAGACCAGGCAATTCCAATCTACGGCGATGGGCAGCAAACGCGGGACT
>CAXUIV010000422.1:0-4756 GCA_964250875.1 uncultured bacterium | reverse complement strand
CAAGGAGGATTGCCGATTACTAAAACGTATCCCGAAAGTTTAGAAATAAGGTCTTCCCAATTCGTGCCAAAAAAATCGGACTCACATATAGTCGCATTTTTGGAATTTGAATACTCAGATATAGACGACTTTGCTTCTCTAATATACTCCCCATTTATATCTAAGCCTATAATTTTTGAATCTCTAAACACATTAAGTGCAGCTCGAAGAAATGCTCCCTTTCCACAGCTTGGTTCTATGACAACTTCCGGTGATATTTGATGATTTATTTTAAGAGTCTGAGCTACATCTCTTGCAAGATCGTCGGGAGTTTGAAAATCACCAAATTGCCATTTTTCTATTGATTTCACCATTTTTATCTATCGAACTCTAACTATTCCTGACGTACTGCCAGCTTGCTGAATAACTCGGCTGTATTGCAACCTCCACTGAAGAGCATTTGAAATTGTTAGATATCCTTGATTTGGAGGGAACTTCAAGATCTTATCAGCCAACTGATCCGCACCTATTTCGTCAACCGGCAAATTTCTCTCCATTATGAAGGCGATAATATCATCCTTATTTTCGTAGTATTCGCTGCATTCTTCTCTCAGATCAAACCACTGAAATAGTACATCAGTTTGTAAAGGTGGGAAAGTATACGAAAGGCAGCGAACGCGGGTTTTGACGCCGACCTTTCACGACCATCCGAACTCCGTTTGCAGGTACCATAGTCACGCCGCGCCTTGTCGGGTGAACTGGGCGATCGCTCACCAGCGACAGATCGAAGTGTGAGAGCATGCTCACCAGTGCTAGTTTCATTGTGAACTGCTTCCTGGGCTGAACATATCATTACTGAAGCGTTGTACTGACTTAGTTAATCACACCCAAGTTTTGAAGGAATTCAGACAAGCCACAAGAGGTTGTTAGTGCCACTTAGGTTTCGCCACAGAAAAACGGTCGTGTTTAGCACGATCTCCCTGGACAGCCAGAAAAAAAGATGGTCAAACAACGGCGTTGCTGAATGCAAAGTTGGTTAGGTAATTACGCGCAGAGTGATTCACCGCCGTCCACAGTAGCAGGAGCGCAATCTGTGCGCCTCTGCTACTGTGGATAATTCACGATTTTATTTAATCCACGCTCCTTAGAAGACCATCTGAAGGTGAACTGCTTTTGAGGCCGCGATAGATTGAATCGGCGGTCACTTAACTGTGATTATTTGCCTTAATATGCTACCAACTCTAGAATTGGGGAGCTTGTTAGATTGGGCTACTGGAGAGCTGAAATTGAGCTTTGAAGCCCATATTTGGCGTTTTTTCGATGATTAACACCCCTTGTCGCAGTTTTATCCGGAGCATCATGAGCAAATTAGTTAATAGAATTGAGACACATTGAATATTAAGGAGAATTCAGATGAATCTAGTTGAAGGTCTCAACGACCCAAATAAGAAAGAGATGGTTGTGGCTGACTGCCTGAAGCTGATCGACAATCTGGTTGCTTCAACAGGAGGAATTTCTGGCCTTGGATTGAAAGCTAGCTACGCTGCTGTCAAGGGAGTTATGCCCGGTTATTGCGCTGGTGCCGTTGAGCGGCTGCTGCCAGAATCTTTTGCGGCACTCGATCCGATTTGGAACGAGGGTACACAAACAAAGGACCCGGTTGAATACCTGATTCAGAACCGCGATCGCACGGCGGAAGTGTTGTTGGGAGTCACCGACGCGAAGATCCAGAAAAAGCAAGGTGGGGTTGTGCGAGGAGCTTACGAGAAACTCCGTAGTTCAGCTAAAGGACATGTGGAGAAGGCAGTACCAGATCTAGCCAAGATCATCGACAATTACACGAAGAGCTAACCGCGTATTAAAACGCTTTCTACTGCTTATTTGACTGAACTTTCGCTTATTTTTGCTCTTTAAGCCGAAATTGTCATCAAGTACCGCCAAGACGGCAGACGTGTAGGTAAGAACCGGATGATGGTTCACCTATCCTCGCGTCTGCCTGCCGCAATTCCAGCACGAATGGTCTCGCCGCGTTAAATCGGTAATCCTCCCAACAGGGCCAATAGTTTGGCGATCTGCTTTCGGCATATAAAGGTTCTACTGTGAGCGACGCTGGTCCCGACTCAGCAAAGCAATACTCAGGGTCACAATCAGCACACCAACAATCTGTAAACCACTCAGCGTTTCTTGAATCGTCAACCAAGCTAGCACTCCTGTCAATGCCGGATTACTGGCAGCAATCACTGATGCAGACGCAGCTCCGATCAACCGAATGCCGAAGTTATTCATCAAGTGCCCTGCGAACGTGACAATCGCCGATAGAAATCCACCAATCCACAGTGACGTCCAGGGAAGTTGAGTGTCGTGAAGATGCCAAAACAGCAGGCTTGCTCCCGATAAAACCAATGCAGTCGCAAAACTGATCCAGGTAAAGGGAACAGGATGCAGTTTTTCAAAGCTCTTTTGAGCAATGACGGTATAAAGAGCATAGGTGATGCCAGATGCAATACCTGTAGTGATGCCAATCAAACCGTTGCTGTCAGTTGTCGCATTGGTGTGAGGTATTGTGAGGGAACTGCCTAGAAACACCAAACCCATCACGCTCCAACGCAGTAAGGTGGGCCGATTACCGAACAATCGCCAAGAAAACAGCGAGGTAAACACGGGATAGCTGAAGAACAGCGTCAAGGCAACACCTGTGGGAACCATTCCAATGGAGATGTAGAGCAGTGCCAAGTAGAGAAACATGAGGACTCCGCATCCTAGCGATTGCAGTAGGAGGCTCCGCTGTTCTAAATTTCGTAACTGTCCGATGTCTTTCCACGTGGAGGCATAAAGTTTTGGTGCGAGGAACGCCATTAAGGGAACGACCAACAGCATTCGCATGAACAGAAGCAGGAATGAGTTTTGCAGCGTGGGAGTCACAAAACCACCTGTCTGAAAGAGTCCCAAAATTGCGTACTTGTGAAAGAGAACCCTGACAATCACATTTTGGAAACAGAAGAAGAGAGCAGACAGCAGGACAATCGGAAAACCAATCACTATTGACAAGCTACGATTCAGTACAGCCTGATTTTACTCAACGACTGAGCTGGATGATTGGACCGACTGCAATTACTAAGACTCGACAGGCACTACACTCGGCACTATAATACATTTGTACTAAGAAGATGGGTTTCTACCAGTCACTTCAGATAGATTGATAGATATCATGCTCCAACTACCAACGGCGATGCAGGCAATCTCCCTAAAATAGCCATGCCTAACCTCCCTCGTTTCCAACCCCTACCCCCAACCAGTGGATCTAGTGCCCTTTCCCGCATCCTAGCCGAGCGACAGATTACAGCTGACCTTAACCAGCTTAACCGCGAAGCTCGTTACAAAGGATGGACTTTGCAGTACGGGCTGTCCCTCGAAGACAGCTCCCCGGCATGGATATTTCTACTTTTAGACCCTAGCGGACAGCCTAAGTTTAAAGGGAAACGAGTAGGCACCACGGAACAAGCTCTGCTCAAGGAATTTGAGATGTGGACGTGGCAGAACTCCGTTGTGTTTGAGCGGCGCTGTCAAGAATGCGATCGCCTGCGTCGAGAGAATGAAGTCCTCAAGCAGAGGGTATTAGAATTAGAAAGTCAATTAGGGTTAACCGAACAGAAGCTAGTTTCATGGTCCTCAAAAGGTTTTGACGGTGAGGTGCGAAGCATTCCCCTGAATTAAGAGGCGTTGCTTAATTAGAGTATGAATCTCCCTTAGTACCTTTGCGTCTTTGCGCCTTTGCGAGAGCTTTTCATACCAAATCCACTTATCAATCTCCCCTCAGAAGGTGTTAGCGCTGCGGTCAAGCCTTAACAATAGAAGCCTGAACGGAAGAGGACGGAGGAGATGGGAAGAAAACTAGTGTTGTGGTTATTGTGGCTTGGCTTCATTGTCTACGTATTCTTATTCACCCCTCCTCTGCAACCTGATACCCTCCAACCACTTCAAACCCTACTAGCGGGACAACTACCGCGTATCAATCCGGTAATCATCTCGCTGTTTAGCATGGTGGGCATCTGGCTGCTAATCTATAGTTGTCTGATCTTTGCTGACGGTAAGATGCAGAAACTGCCCGCTTGGGTGTTTATGCTGGCATCGGTTGCTACAGGCACAGTTGCCTTGATTCCCTATCTGGCATTGCGCGAGCCAAATCAGAGCTTTTCCGGACGTAAAGATACTCTGTTAGAGGTGTTGGATACACGATCAACTGGAGTCATTCTGACCATCAGCACCCTGATTTTGCTTGCCTTTGCGGTGTTCTTTGGCGACTGGTCTGCTTTTGGGCGGGAGTTTCAAACCAACCGCTTCATTCACGCCATGAGTTTGGCATTTGGTCTGTTTTGTCTCCTATTTCCTTATCCAACGCTGTTGAGCGACGATATGGCAAGACGGGGATTGACCAGCAACTCGCAGCTTTTCTGGTTCGTTGCCCTAGTGCCACTGTTTGGTCCGCTGCTCTACTTATGCCTGCGACCTGGGCTATTGGTGTCTGCAACTCAGGGCGATCGCCCTTCTCAAGTCAGAACGGGAGCTTAGGCGCGTCCGTAGAAAAATCGAGCAAAGTTCAGCACTTCGTGTTTGGTGTCATCAGTCAGATGTTCTACCAAAGACTCAATTTGTTCAGCTACAGAAACCCAGGTTCTAGTTTCTGTCCTCCAAACTACAACAAACTGATGGAGTTGTAACGTCACCAGAGCTAAGGTCTCTCCGTCTGAGTTAGTAAACTCCACCTCGTAGGAGTGAT
>CAXUIV010000421.1:0-4773 GCA_964250875.1 uncultured bacterium | reverse complement strand
GCCTTGGTAAAGCGTGAGAGTTCTGGCTTTTTCTCTAAAATGCGTACCGGAACGCCGTATTTGGTGAGAATGGCAGCCATCGTCAAACCAGTCGGACCAGCGCCAACAATCAAGACGGGAATATGAGGGTTTGTTTGAGCAGCCACAGGTGTCTCTTGTAGTCTTATTTTGACAGTGTACTGTCAAAACTCTATTTAGAGTAGGTGAATTCAAAAACTCTAAGCATCTCTTTCCATTTTTCGGGTTACGGCTTCAACCAGTGCAGCTGCTCTTTCCAGTTCTGCTTGCTCAAAGCTATCGGCGATCGCGTTGGTCCATTGCCACTCTCGTTCAAGTGCATCTTGATAGGTCGCCCTACCGTCGTCAGTCAGCACGACATGCCGTGCCCGCTGATCTTCTGGATTGTCAACGAATGCAACAAGACCGTCCTCCGCCATCTCATTAATGAGGCGCTGAACCGACTGGCGCGTTAAGCCCATCAACCGCGCCAGCTGACTAACCGTTAAACGTCCCTGACACGCATTTAATTCGCCTAGCGTCTGCCATCGGGCATTGCTGAGATTCAAATCTCTAGTCAAAATTGTGCCAACTTTTTGGGCATGGGCACTCATGCGTAAAACGGCGCGGATGAGATCGGTAAGCGCGTTAGAAGCGGGTGTTTTTTTGGGATGATAGGAACGCATGCAATCAAACTCTTAACAGCAGCCGCCAGCACAATGATTGTACTGTGAGCGATTCAAGATAGATTTGTGTCTCCAATTCAGCCATTTCCATTTCATGACCAATATACTCCCTGGTTACAAAGAGTTTGCCCCTCCTAACGCGATCGCCCATCTGATTGGAGCCTTTTGGAGTTTCTCAACACCTGATTCCATCCTGTCCAACAGTCTAATCCAGCATCGGGTGTTGCCTGACGGCTGCATGGATGTCATCTTTCAGTACCAGAGATCGTCCAGCGGGGGCATCTGCAATCCGCAGTTGACCATTTACGGTTCTACTGATCGCTTCGATTTGTTTGATATTAAACCCTCGACCGAATTCGTTGGAGTCCGCTTCAATCCTGGAATGGCAGGGCTATTTCTCAAACTAAATCCCATCGAGTTATTTCAGCAGGAAGCCAAGGCGCAAGACTGTTCTGAAGAGTTTAGCCAGATCTTTGATCAACTTTGTGAATGCAACTCGGCGGCACAAGCTTTAGGTACGTTACAGAAGAGCATATTGAAATTGCAAAGAGTGGATTGTAGAGATGTCATTTCCTTACCGACTCGTGAAGCGCTAAAGCTGATTGCCACCAGCCAGTCATGGAAGAATACCAATGTTCCAGCTAGCGGCAACCGTTGGAGTTAGCGAAAGGACCTTACGCAGAGGAGTTACAGCGGCAGTGGGGCTGTCGCCAAAAGTACTTGCAAGGATTCTACGCTTCCAAAACGCGATATCACGCCTGCGATCAGCAGGCTCTGGTGATCTGTGCCGCCTTGCATTGGAGTGTGGCTACGCTGATCAACCACACATGGGACGCGAATTTCAGCAGCTTTCAGGCTTGACCCCGACAGCCTTCACTCTATGACGTTTTGCCACCTGTCCGATTTCTTCAAGACAAGGCGGGTAGTTTGAGAAACAATTTTAGTTGCTTCTGTTCAGGGCTAACCTCATGAAATTTTCCTACACGATTCTCTATGTCAAAGATGTTGCTCAATCCGTCGCGTTTTATGAACTTGCCTTTGGTTTGAAACAAAGGTTCATTGATGAGAGTGGGCAATATGCCGAGATGGAGACGGGTGGAACCGCACTTGCCTTTGCTGCCAATGAACTGGCACACTCTAATCTGCCGCAGGGGTTTCAGGAAAATAATTTATCGAACTTACCTGCTGGAATTGAGGTTGGCTTTGTTACAGAGGATGTAGCTGCTGCCTTTTCACAGGCTGTAGCCGCAGGTGCGATCACCGTTGTAGATCCCAAAATGAAGCCTTGGGGACAAACGGTTGCTTATGTTCGTGATTTGGATGGCATCCTGATTGAACTCGGCAGCCCCATGTAGGTCGCGATCGCGCCTAACTACACACCTTTTTCACCGAAGGCAGTTCGCGAGCTACTCGCCACCAGGCTTGCAGCTTTGGAGACTGAGCCATGACTTCATCAAACTCTGGAGTTTGTGAAAGATAGAAGAAAGTGGGAATTAGGTAAAAATCGGCAATGCTGACCTCGCTGCCAAGCAGATACGGACTGCCAACCGTCAGCGTCTCAATCGCCTTGAGCGCTTTTTGCACAGGCGCAACCGCCGCTTTTACCGCCGCCTCATCTGTCTGACCACCTTGACTGGGCACAATCAAGCGCTGAATCACAATGGTCCCAATTGCAGGCGGATAGAGATAGTTATCTAGGATTGCCATGATCTGATGCATTCGCGCTCGTGCCAGCGGCTCAGCAGGACTAAACTTCCCATTCGCCAAGATCGTATCCAGATAGCCTGTGATGGCAGCGCTTTCATAGATGACTTCTCCATCCACCTCTACAGTCGGCACTTTGCCAAACGGATGCTTGGCTAGATACTCGGCTGACTTGTTTTCGCCATTAAAGATATCAACGCTTTTGAGGTCATAGTCTGCACCCGCTTCCTCAAGCAGTAGTCGCACCGTGCGGACATAGGCGCTGATGGGCGTTCCATAAACGATGATTTTGGGCATGAGTCGTAGATTTTGTTAGAAAAGAATTAACTTAAACAATTTGCCATCAAGAACAGCTCAATTTCGTCCCCTAGTGGAAATAGCTTTCCAAATGTTGAGCTGTATCGGTACTCGTACTAAGGGTAGTCTAAAACGATTCAGAAGCCTTACTTCACAGTACGTCCAGCGAATGGAGAATATCGGATTCGAACCGATGATCTCTACGGTGCAATACTCTACTATATTAATACCTGAGTGAAGGCAGCAACTCATTGTATGGAACTAAGCCCGCGACCGCATAAGTTACTTGCTCAGCAAATCGTTGATTTCGGTTCATTAGCCAGATCAGCATGTTATTCATGAACGAGGATTTACGTAAATATTTTATCCGCAAGCCAGCGCGGATATCCTCCTCAAAACATGCCTGGTAAAGGCGCTGCCAGTTCTCGGCTGCCATGTCCGCATTGGTACTCATATTGATTGCTTGGGCAACATGTAAACCGCTCAAAATAGCATTGGCAATTCCCTCACCCGTTAGAGGATCTGTTAAATTTGCAGCATCACCGATCTTCAATATTTTCCCATGACTGACCCTATTTCCTCGCTTCGCAGTCGCTAAAGGATAGGCTTTAGGTTTATGCTTACTAACAATCTTACTTAAGAGTTCCTTCGTTCTCTCGTTACTTTGAACAAACTGGTCAAAAAGCCGAATGATGTTTACGTTCATTTTTTGATATTCGTCTATCCACACACCTACTCCAACATTAAGCTTTACCAATCCAGCTTTTATATCTACTGGAAATATCCAACCGTAACCGTTAACCCCAAGGGACTGGTCAAAGTAAATTTGAGCCTTTGAACGGTATAATTCAGCGAAGTCTTCTAGCTTGATACTCCAGTAAGCTCTAATGGCGATCGCATTTGCCTCTCCCGCATAGACCCCGCGTGCATCTACAATGTGTTCAAAGTCGTTGTACAGCTCTGGGTGGTAACGCTCAATGTTGCCGATCCTTTGCGTGAGAGCAACACATCCGGCATTTATAGCTCTTTCGTAAAGCAAATTATCAAGTACAAACCTGGGGATGCAACATGCTTCAAGTGGAGTGGAACTCACATTGACAGCACCATTTGACACTCCCAGCACAAGCCCATTAATCGGCGCAAATTCAGACGTCAGGCGTTTAAGATCTTGCGGATAGATCGCCATTGCAGATAAATTTTGGACTGATTCAAAACTGATGCCGTCTCCGCAGATTTTGTCTCTAGGGAAACTCTCCTTATCTATAAGAGTCACTTGATGCCCGCTTTTAGCAAGGTGGTAACCTGCCGAACATCCTGCTGGACCCGCTCCAAGCACAACAATTTTGGCCATGATGATTATGAATTCGAAACTTGACTTAAGCTAACAATATCGGTTCATTGGGTGTTGGTTTCAAGCCAACCAGTACCGAAATGGGTTGAGGGCGCAACCGTGCCATTATCCAGCCGTTAACCAGAAAGAACCTAGAGGACAGCCCGCTTAGCCGCATCAGTTGTCTGGCTAGCCTGTGCAGCTCTCTTTGCTGACTCACTTTTTTGTCCGCCAGATAAATCCCGACCAGTCCATGACTGATCATTTGATGAAATTTCAGGTGAGGTAGCCCAATCACACTCCGGTTAGCTTCTCGGATGAAGTGGGCAAACCGCTGGATCATCTCCTCGCTGCTGCTGTAGTAGGTGCAGAAGTTCAAATCGCCCTCTGTGCGGTCTTCTTCCTGGTCAATAAAATAATCCAGCAGAATGTGTAATCCCTGTACCCAGGGAAAGTAACTGGCTTTCACCTGCTCAGCCAAGCTTGTAGAACAATCGTCGCAGGCATAGGCAACCAGGCAAAAGATACCTAGAGTGGAACCAGCACAGGCAGAGAACTCATACCAACTCATCTCTGATAGACCCACTGGCTGAGCGGCAAACCATGCTTTTAACTGTGGCACCCGCTCCTCAACCGTCACATGCTTATGCACCTGTAGGTTGCAGTAATGCGTTGCTAGCTCTTGCAGAGCCGGAGCAATGTTTGCATAGGCCGGAAGTTGCTGGAGTACCGATTGACAGGTAGCAACCAATTGATGGA
>CAXUIV010000420.1:0-4785 GCA_964250875.1 uncultured bacterium | reverse complement strand
AACCTTTCTTTGTGGCAGAGGTTTTTACTGGTTCTCCCGGTAAGTACGTGAAGCTGGAAGAAACGATCAGCGGCTTTAAGAAAATATTGTCTGGTCAGCTAGATGACCTGCCAGAGCAGGCTTTCTACATGGTCGGCAATATTGATGAGGCGATCGCTAAAGCCGAGAAACTCAAGAGCTAGTCTCTAGTCCCTGGTCAGTTGTCAGTTGGCGGTTGCAACCGCCAACTAACAACTGACAACCCTTCGGGTTCACCAGTTCCCTACGGAGGAGCCAGTGCTGAAGGAGGGTTTCCCTCCGTAGGCAACTGGCGTCGGAGACCCTCCCTCAGGACTGGTTCACTAACAACTAACAACCAATAAATTATGACCTTAACCGTTCGTGTGGTTGCGCCAGACAAAACTGTTTGGGATGCGACTGCTGAGGAAGTGATTTTACCTAGTACCACTGGCCAACTGGGTATCTTGAGTGGACATGCTCCACTGTTGACGGCCCTAGATACTGCTGTCATGCGAGTCCGCCCTAGTCAAAATCAAGACTGGGTGGCGATCGCTTTAATGGGTGGGTTTGCCGAAGTCGAAAACAACGAAGTGACAATTCTCGTCAATGGTGCTGAGCGTGGCGACAGCATCGACCTTGAAGCTGCTCGTGTTGCCTACACTGAAGCAAGCTCCCGTGCTAACCAGGTTCAGAATGTTACTCGGCAAGAGCAAATTCAGGCAACTCAAGCGCTCAAACGCGCCCGCGCTCGCTTTCAAGCGGCTGGAGGAATGGTCTAACTATAGTTTTGAGTTTTGAGTTAAAGAAGTTAAGAAGTTAAGATAGTTTAGATTAACAATATTTCTTCAATTCAAAGCTTAAAACTTAAAGCTCACCGTTGATAATTTGAATCAAATTGGAATTGCTGTACTAGGGGCTGGACGTTGGGGAGTTCATCTGGTACGGAATTTTCTAGGACATCCCCAAGCTCGTGTCGTGGCAGTAGTAGACTCTAGTCTGGAGCGGTTGGCCGCAGTTCGAGAGCGGTTTAGTTTAGGTGATGATGTGATGCTAGCGACAGATTGGGCAACAGTCGCTCAACACCCGTTGCTGGAGGCTGTTGTCATTGCTACTCCAGCTGCTACTCACTACCGCTTGATTGCGGCAGCGTTGACGCAAGGCTACCATGTTCTAGCGGAGAAGCCTTTGGCTCTCAATCCGGTTGAATGTCTAGAACTGTGCCAACTGGCAAAAAAGCTCTCTCGACAACTTGTAGTTGATCATACTTATTTATTTCATCCAGCTGTAAGGCAAGGGCAAACCGTGGTCGAGTCCGGATTACTCGGCTCTTTGCGATATGGTTACGCTACTCGAACCCATTTAGGCCCAGTGCGCCAAGATGTTGACGCTCTGTGGGATTTGGCTATCCACGATATTGCTATCTTCAACAATTGGCTGGGGCAGACTCCCAAAGAAGTGCAGGCTACTGGTACCGTTTGGTTACAGGGAGTCCAGGATAGGGGCAATCCGTCTCAAACCCAGGGACTGGCTGATTTAGTGTGGGCTACGCTTACCTACCCTGATGGTTTTCAAGCATTCATTCATCTATGCTGGGTTAACACAGACAAGCAGAGACGAATTGGCCTCGTCGGCAGCCAAGGTAGCTTGATTTTCGATGAGTTGTCGCCAGAAGCACCCCTGACTCTACTGCATGGTCAGATGAGTCAAACTGGCGACAGATTCACTCCTGTCAAGCAAAGCCGTCAAGTTCTGGAAGTTGAACCGGGTGAACCATTGCAGCAAGTTTGCGAACACTTTCTTGCCTGTGTCAGCCAGAATAATGCCTCACCAATCTCCTCTGGTTGGGTAGGCACCCAGCTCGTCGAAGTTCTTAGTAGCCTCACTGCATCTTTGCAGCAGGGGGGACAACCTCAGGCAGTAAAAAGTGCGGAGTGCGGAGTGCGGAGTGCGGAGTGAGAATGATGGCGGGGACACTGAGAAGTTCAAACGCTCTCATCTGCCGTTACTCTGGCCATGTGACTACTATCAGGCACTAGCGATTCTTCTACGGAGACGCTACGCAAACGCAACAACGAGACATCCGTCAGTGGTAGGGATATAGCCACCTTTGTCCCCTGGTTGTGTCCTGCACTCCATAGCATGATGGTCCCTCCCATCAACTCGACTAGATTGCGTGAGATCGCTAGCCCTAGGCCGGTACCGCCGAACTTTCGGGTTGTTGTACCATCCACCATGACAAAGGGGCGAAAGAGTTTGTGCTGTTGCGCTGGGTCAATGCCCACACCTGTGTCCTGTACGGTTACAACCACTCGCGGGGTGCTATCTGCCGGATCTGATGCTGATTCGATATGCGTTGCGATCGTGATGCTACCTTCTTCTGTAAACTTCACGGCGTTGCCAATCACATTAATAAGGACTTGCTTCAGCTTTGCTGGGTCTGCCTGAATTGGAATCGGCTCTTGCCAATCGGGGCAATTCAACTGCAAACCCTTCTGTTCAATGTGAACGGTCTGGAGATTGATGACTTCCTTCAGCGCCTGTCGCAGATCAAGTGGTTCAAAAACAATGAAGAGCTTGCCTGCTTCGATTCTAGAGATGTCTAGTAGATCGTTAATAATACCCAGCAGGTGAATAGCAGCTTCATCGGCACGCAGAAGGAACTCCATCTCTTCATCTCTGTCGTCACAGCAGCCGTCCCGGACAAGTCGAACACAGCCGATAATCGCGTTCAGAGGAGTCCTCAACTCATGAGAAGTCGTAGCCAAAAACTCACTTTTGAGCCGGTTGGCGGCTTGGGTCTCTTCCCATGCCCTTTCTATTTCCTGCGCCCATGCTTTTAGTCGCTCGACCATCTGATCGAGTGCTGTTGCCAGTTGGTTTAGCTCTCGGATTTTAAAGTTATGGGGAGCTGGAAGAAATGCTCTTTGTCGGCTTTGGACATTTAAGGCATAGTCTCTCAGTTTTTCTAAAGGCAGTGCCAGGTCGTGGGATATGTAAAGCGTTGCCAGTACGCTTGCCGCTAATAAACCAACAGTAAAAGTGAATAAGATTAGCTTGATCTCCTGAAGGCCATACAAGGCATTATCAATCTGCGTCACAGCTAAGATAATCCAGGATTGATTCTGCTCAGTTGTTAGCGGACTGGGGATAGCAGTGTATCCAACTAGTAATTCCACACCAGTTTTTTTCGCAGACAGGTGTAGGAAACTTTGCCGCCCAGAGAGCGCTTCTTTAAAAATCCTTTTGATCTGCGCGGCATCGAATTCCTGCTCAATACTGTCTCCCACCCGATCAGCTAGGGGGTATGCCAGAATTGTGCCGTTTTGAGCAATGACTGCGGTAGAACCTGCCAACGATCCCCGCTTATCCATCTCTTGTTCATGTAGGGCAGACAGAATATTTAGGGTGTAGCGCAATTGACCAGTATGGCTATAGACCGGAGCAGATAAGATTAACTGGAGCTGGCCGTGCGGGTCGGTAAGACCTGCTCCCCTCTTCAGGACTTTGGTAGTTGATTGAGGTAATACCGCCTGGATGTGAATTGGGTTGACATCCTGCGGGCGTTGATCTACAGGCCACGAATCCTTTGTGGCAGGACTAATTGTCTGATTGCTACAGGTACTGGCGACAATGTTACCCGTTTGGGTCTTAAGTTGAATGCACTGGATGTGCGTTGGCAGTTGTGGTTTGAGCTGGTTGAGAAATCGTTGGGTCTCCTTTGGTGAACCAGACTGTAGCGCAGTTGTTTGACTTGCTAAGAGCAGGCTGGCTTTTAGAGCCTTGATTGCCTCATCAATACTCTCCTGTTTTCTCACCGCGCTCTCAATTAGATTTTGGTGAGCGGTCTCCAGCAGGCTAGAGCGTGCCTTCTTGAAGGTGACAGCCTCCCCGATCAAGATCACTGGTACGCTTAAAAGTAAGATTCTTGACAGCAGGATGCGGCGAAAGGAGGATGTACCTGGCTTAGCCATCGGAAGTCTCTCTGAGAGGATGCGAAGCCCAGTAGCAATAGTATTTAAATAGGCTTACTGCACAAATCATTTTTTGCTACTGTATAAACACTTAACTTCTTAATGTTCAATTATCAAGTAAGCTACTTAGCTATCTGTTGAAGCACAAGCGGTATAAATAATTATAGTTACAGCAACTGTAAAACCTACTCCCATTAAATACCAACTACCAAACCAAGTCCAAGGATTCCTGAATAGCATGCCTTGTTTTTGGTTGTTAGTTTTTGGTGAACCCGAAGGGCTGCTCGTATTACAAACAGCCGAAGCTCGCGTTATTCCACTGCCTGCACGCGGTGGGACGAGTTGAGGTGGGTTTTTACATCCAGAATTTAGATGATCGGCTGCAACGATGAGGAGATTGAATTAACCTAGATAGAGTCCTCAGTTTTGGCTATGGTGGAACAACTGAAGCCCCGGTACTCTGTTGCTTGGATCTCTCAAATCTCTGAAGTACCCCAGTCCAATTGGGATGCTCTAGCCTTACCACTAAAAACTCCGTTTCTGGAGTGGGAGTGGTTAAATAATTTGGAAACCTCTGGTAGTGCCACTGGTCAAGCCGGTTGGTTACCCAACCACCTGACTGTGTGGCGAGAGCGATCGCTCGTTGCTGCCGCTCCTTTGTATCTCAAAGGCCACAGTTACGGTGAATTTGTGTTTGACCAGCAGTGGGCTGAGTTAGCCCAGCGTTTAGGCATACAGTATTACCCGAAGCTGCTGGGGATGACACCGTTCACTCCAGCAGAGGGCTATCGGTTTTTAATTGCACCAGGTGAAG
>CAXUIV010000419.1:0-4799 GCA_964250875.1 uncultured bacterium | reverse complement strand
TGTAATTAACAACTGCAACTCCAACTGCATCTTCACTGGATGAAATATCGCCGTGGTATGACATTGCAACCTCTACATGATTTTTTTATTTAGAGCATTCGGTCGTCAGCGATCGCGCTCGCTACTGGTTGAGAAAATTGCTGAGGTATCAGGGTCCCAGTGCTTATGTCCAGACACCTTCTAAAGCGTAGGTTTGATTGAGGCAACTTCTGTTGTCTCAATTGCGAGCTTGTACTGGTGTAGCTGAGTACTTTCCGTCGCTGATTCAGTCCTTTTCAGAAAGTTCTTAACCGGATGAATGAATTGTAAGGAATGAAATAAATACGTTTTGTATCTGGTTTTACACTAGATAATTAATCTCTTAACTATTTCCCCTCACTCATCAAGATGCGACTGTGTCCAATGTAGTCGTTGATCTCTAATCGGTTATCTAGGTCACAGTTTCATCAGATAGCTCGATAACCTTCATTACCAGCTCAATCAGTTTCTGCCGCTCAACCTCGTCCAGGGACACCAACTCAGACAGATGGTACCGATCTCGCGGTGCAATCCAATCTAAGAACTGTTGGCCCTTCTGGGTTAGCTTTACCATCAGCGCCCGTCGGTCAGACGGATGATCGTCGCGTTCGACATAGCCGTCTTGCTCTAGTCCATCTAATAATCCAGTCATTGCAGCGCGTGAGACACCGCAATGCTTCGCTAAAGACGAGGGACTCGCACGTCGCTCAGGTTCAGTGCTGAGATAAATTAGCACTGCCAGTTTATTTTGTGAAATACCCAACTTAGCGGAGTGTTCATCGGCGATCCGTAGTACCATCCTCGCAATACGGGCGATCGCGGACATGGTGTACGATGTGTCCGCTCGATCAGGAAGATCTAGCTGGTGTTTTTCACGTTGTTCACTTCCTCGGACTTCAACTTGCCTGTACTGGACAAGCTCTAGCTCCAGAGTCCGGCTCATGTCCAGCATTCGCATCAAAGTGGAGAAAGCCCTTAAAGCAGTGACGACTGTGATAAATAGCTTTTGAGAAGTCAGTTCAGTTTTTGTCTTGTAGTCATCAATGCCATAATTCACCGCTACAACATCTTCGGGAGCCTGTCCTGGCTGTCCAGTCCGCAGGACAATTCTGACGAGTGAGTTCCCTAGCTCCTCCCGAACATATTTGACGACCTGCAAACCTGCGCTTTCTGTCTCCATTACCACATCCAGGAAAATGATGGCGGTATCAGGATGAGATTGAATCAACTGTTTGGCCTCTCGCTCAGAATAGGCACTGACAAAAGTGAGCGATCTGCCCTCAAAGGTAAAGTCACTTAGCGCTAGCTTAGTCACTTCATGAACTTCAATATCATCATCTACAATCAAGATCTTCCAGCTCTTCTCACACTGGCTAAGCTCTATCTCTTCAGCAAAAAATATTTTATCCTCTCGACTGGCGATGCACTCATCGCTTTCAGGATTAGAAAGAAAACCTTGCTTGCTCTCCAACATTAACAGTCCTTTTACCGCTCTGATTTACACTTGAATATCTAGCAGTTCGATCACAAATTTCGTTCCTATACCAATTTGGCTCTCACATTGGATTCTTCCGCCTAGCTTTTGAGTTACCAAGTTGTAAACAATATGCAAGCCCAAACCACTTCCTCCTTGCCCTCGTTTTGTTGTGAAGAAAGGTTCAAATATCTTGCTTAAGTTTTCTGGAGGAATCCCTTCACCGTCATCAGCATACTCAAGAATGATCCGTTCTTCTGCCCGTCTAAAGTTTATTGTGATGTGTCCTCGCTTATCTGGCTCATAAGCATGAAGGAGAGAATTCATGATCAGGTTCGTAATAATTTGAGAAAATGCTCCAGGATAGCTGTTCAGATTGAGATAGCGATCGCCTTGCACCTCAACTACATGCTGCGTAGCTTCCAGCTTAGGGCTAAGTTGCAATAAAATCTCCTCCAAATAGGTTTTGAAGTTGAATACTCTCTTTGTCTCACTGGCTCGATCAACCGCGACTTGCTTAAAGCTCTGAATCAATTCTGCGGCTCGCTCAAGATTAGATAGAGTCATCCGACTACTCTGTTGCGCCACACCCAAAAACCTCTCCAAATCAGATCGCTTCATCGTGCCACGCTTGAAGCGTTCAGAAAAAGCAGTCGTTTTTTCCATCAATAATGAAGCCGCTGTGACTCCGATTCCGATAGGTGTATTGACTTCGTGAGCAATACCAGCAACAAGTCCACCTAAAGCCGCCATTTTTTCGGTCTGAATCAACTGTGTTTCTGCCTGTCTCAGATTGTGCAGTGTTTGTTCAAGCTGTTGAGCTTGCTCTTGCAATTGTGCTTCCGCCAACTGACGCTCTTTCACCTCTTGCTGAAGCTGTAGGTTTTGCTTGTCTAACTCTTCTTGCGCCAGTTGCCGACTCTCTCGAGTTAGCACTAACCACCAAGATCCCATACCAATGAATATAAAGAAGACGGCATATAGCTCTATTAAGATTGCCTTTAATTGGTTGGCAGCGATCAAGGGAAGATCGGGTATGACAACTTGCTGATAGTAAACAAATCCCAAAACAGTTCCGACTACCCCGGATAGGGACAGGAAAACCGCCAAATAAGTGAGCAGTCTTTCTCCTAACTGGGGAGAGAGTTTATGGTGTAAGAATCTTTTTAGAGCAGTTTGAGCGGGTGCTGTGATGGATTCTCCTGCGCCAGTGATGGAGTTCTTTTTACAGGCATCGTGGCAGCAAGCATCTAGACTACAACAAAGAGAACAGATGGGGTCGCCATAAATCGGACAAAAGGACATATCCGGCGACTCGTATTCTTGCTCGCAGATGCAGCAGCGGATTGCACCAATCTGTGTACGTTCGGGGGAAATGCCCTTACGAGCTATATAGTACTTACCTTGAGTGAGAACAGCGATCGCCGGAGATATCACAAATGCTAAACCTAAAGCAATAAATGACGCAAAGGCTTTGGCAACGGGACCAAAAACCCCTACGAATGCAGCCATTGCTACCAGTGAAGCGATTAGCACAGACCCAAATCCCACAGGATTAAAGTTATAGAGATGTGCTCTCTTAAACTCAGTATAAGGGGGACTAAGACCTAAGGGTTTATTAACTACTAGATCAGCAACCAATGCTCCCACCCAGGCGATCGCCACGTTGGAGTAAAGTCCCAAAACCGCTTCCAAGGTGGAGAAAACATCTAGTTCCATCAGCAGCAGGGCAATAGCCACATTAAACACTAGCCAAACCACTCGACCTGGATGGCTGTGAGTCAATCGAGAAAAGAAGTTGGACCAAGCAAGCGACCCAGCATAGGCATTGGTGACGTTAATCTTGACTTGAGAAACGATCGTAAACAAAACTGTCACTGCCAGCACGACATCCGGATTCGAGAAGACATACCCAAACCCGATCAGATACATCTGAGTTGGCTGATTGGCTTTAGCCAGACTGACTCCATGGCTAACCGCTAGTGATGCCAGAAAAGCTCCCCCCAACTGTTTTGCACATCCCATCACGATCCAGCCTGGTCCCGCCAGGATCACGGCCAGCCACCATCTAACTTTATTTGTTTCCTGCTTGTCAGGCAGGAACCTTAGGTAGTCCACCTGCTCGCCGATCTGGGCAATTAATGAGAATGAAACGGTTGCAGCTGCGCCAAACAGCAGCGGATCGAACGCAGCACCATTGCTAGCCTGACCCGCGAAATACGTCCAATTTGCGATCGCGTCAGGCTCTTTGTAGGCAATACATATGTATGGCAGTACGAGCAAGGTGAGCCAAATTGGTTGAGTCCATAGCTGCAACTGGTTAATCAGCGTCACACCGAAAAACACTAAGGGAATAATGACAAGCGAACAAACTACATAGCCAAATGGCAAAGGCAGGTGAAAGTATAGCTCCAATGCTTGCGCCATAATGGCGGCTTCTAAGGCAAAGAAGATGAATGTGAACGAGGCATATATTAGAGAAGTAATCGTCGAACCAATATAGCCAAATCCAGCCCCTCGCGTTAGCAAATCTATGTCAACGTTGTATTTTGCAGCATAGTAGGCGACAGGAAAACTGGTCAAAAAAATAATGACTCCGACTACGATGATCGCCCAAAAGGAATTAGCAAATCCGTAACTAATGGTGAGCGATCCCCCAATTGCCTCCAGTGCCAGAAATGAAAGTCCGCCGATTGCTGTGTTAGCAACTAGCCACTCCGGCCACTTTCTGAAAGATTTAGGGGCAAACCGTAAAGCATAGTCCTCCAGAGTTTCTGTTGCAACCCAAGTGTTGTAATCACGCCGATCTTTAACAATCTTTGGGCTTGAATGAGTTGGCATGGAATTAAGTTTTATTTGTACCAAGTTTCAATCTCGGTTGCTGACATCCCTTTAACTGGACTGACGGAGCGTTTGAACTTGTTCGTTGGACAAGCCCAAAATCTGTGCGACTTGTTCTATTGCCATCCCTGTCTCCACCAAGTTTTGAGCTGCTTGCAGCAACTGACCCTGAGCTTGTTCTTTTGCCTGCCGTTCTTGTTCTTTTGCTTGCCGTTCTTGTTCTTTTGCCTGCCGTTCTTGTTGTACTTGCTGCTCAGCTTGCTCACGGGTCAGCCGTTCTTGTTCGGTATCTATCAACAACCAGTTGCCCTCTCGGTCACACCAGCGTAGCCAAGCGGCTGACACGCCCTCAAATTCACCCTGCCAAATTCCTAAGCCAATCTCTAACTCAGTCAGCCAAATCAACGGCACTTCATTCAGCAGCACCTCTTGGTACTGTCCACCCTCTAGCTTGAAGTAGCGCAAG
>CAXUIV010000418.1:0-4802 GCA_964250875.1 uncultured bacterium | reverse complement strand
ACCGATGGTTGTTGATTGCGCCTTTGAGTTGGCATGACTGAAAAACTCCTAAAAAATAACCCCCACCTCTGGTTGTCAGAAGCGGGGGTAGTCAACAAGCTTTATGGCTTGGGTTGTTACCTAGTATGGAGTGCAAGTCAGCACCTGCACCTCCCGCTCTCTATAAATCGCTCTGGCTTCGACCAGCCAGTCATGTTATCTAACTCTTTTCTATTGATTGTGGCTTGACCGCCAAGCAGTGCATAAATTCCTGTCACCGCCGACAGCACAGCTGCTACCACCCGACCGCTGCTGGGTCGGCAATGTGTTGTGCTATGGATGGTCGAACAGGATGAGGAAGTCATTGAATGTCTTTTAAGTGAATGCGATTTTCTAGATACTACACTTGTAGTATAGAATTGTCCAGTTTTTGCCACCACAATGGTGACTTTTATGACTACACAACAACGTACCACCACTCCGGAAATGCTCGTCACTAGTATTCGCCTCGAAGCAGAGTTGAAACAGAGGCTGAAGGAACTCTCCGGCCAGCAGGGTTATCAAACTCTCATCCGCGATGTCCTTTGGGATTACGTGCAGCAGTCAAGCCCCAAACCATTACTTTCACCATCAGACATCCGAGTGAGCATAGCAGCAGTAGCGGGGCGGGAAGAGCGATGTACGCTGACCGGCCAAATTATCCGACCTTCTGAAAAGATGTGGTTGGGACTCACTACTGATGGAGATTTAGTGCCTCTAAGTTTTGATTGGGACAGTTAAGCATCGTTATTGAGGGCGATCACCTATTAATCCCACAATTCGACTCGCTTCAGTTATCGTCGTCATCTGCTTAATCGGCTGTGGCCTCCTAGCTGACATACTTCCGATAAGCCGCAACCCAATCGAAGGCGATTTCTTGTTGTGCCACGGAGAGGGGTAGGGAGCGGTTGCACACGCGCCAATGCAGTTCATTCTCCAACTTATCCTTGACCTTAGCGTTCCACTTACCTTTGTAGGGTTCTGCTACAGATTAGCTGGGGTACTGTCTCCTCCCAGTTCAAGACTTATAAGGTGATCCATCTCGTACTCCCCTGATCGGTGGTGTGGGATGCCATAGCTGCGATAAATTTCTAGCCTTTCCTTATATGGCACGTTCCTGACTTGTTTCGTATAGCCAGGGACGCAGATTTGTGCTGCGGTTGCCTCTTTGAAGACTGAGCCTGGTATTAGCTGTCGGTTGGGCAAAAAGGGCAAGTCTTCTGCCAGTGGCTACGATTGTGATGTATGTGAGGTGTTGCTGAGTAGTGATCGCTCCTGTAGAACTGGCAGCTTCACAGAACTGGAGCTGCTCGACTCTGTAGTCGTCGTAGAAAGCCACGGACCCCGCCATTTGTGCGTAAAAACTGCCACTAAGACGATTCCAGTGACGGGCAAGAGTTCAATACCCTTTTTCCCATTAGATCCCATTTCTATTCCAGATGCTCTTCTAGAATTGGGCTACCCAGACCTATACGTTTAAATTTACTAAATCTTTTGGTATCGTTCAGTATTTATGCGGATTTCTGTTTGGTCAAGTTTAGCAAATCTGGACATATTCATCTGCCGGACACGCGACACTCCCCTAAAGCGAACGAAAAGCATGGAAATTCTTGAAAAAGAAATTATAGAAAATCTTGGATTTTGTACGAGCGATTTAAAGAAACGGCACGGGCTTCATGAAAAGACGATAAAGAAACGCTTGAACCGAATGTTTATTCAACATCCCAAGGTGAGTAATAAATATTTGATCAGCGCCGAACAATTACAGTTAATGGACGATTTGCATGTTTATCTCAACGGAGGCAAGCAGCGGCAGATAAGAGACTTCGTGCAGGAATGCAGAGCTACTGGCAGAATAAGCCCCATCAACTTGACACAAGACAACTCTTTTGGAAAAACCAATAAAAAATTTTTATTACATGAGTGAGGTGGAGAGACGGTACAGGCTAGAAAATGGCGTGGTGAACGATTGCTTGAACAAAATGTTCATCCGCCGCATCAAGGTAGGTAACAAATCTTTCAACGACGCCAAACAATTACAGTTAATGGACGACTTGTATATGTTTATCTCCATTGAGGCCAGCATCGTAAGCAAAAATATTTCGCACAGATGTGTAGAGCTAGTGGCAGAATTGTCACTCATGTAAATGGGGGAGTCAAAGGCTGAATGTAAGCGTCCTAGGGGTTTAAGAAAATTAAGGATTATAGGGGATTGTCTCTAGCAAGGTAAAAGGCATGAGCCAGGAGATCAAACTAGAGGGAGTGGAAATTCCCGCAACAGACTGAGAAGCAACGCCGGAGAGTGTCAAGCAGGCGATGCGCGAGATTGTAGGGCAATTGGAGGAAAGCAAAGGGAAACTAGAACAATTGAGTCAGCGAGTGACTCAGCTAGAGGAGAAGCAAAGAAAGAACTCAAAGAACTTATCGCAACCGCCGTCGAAAGATGGATTCGGGGACAAAGGTGGCAAGACCAACAAAGTGCGTTCGCAGCCCAGGAAGCCGCTGAAGTTTAAGGTCATTGAGGGAAAGCGAGAGCGAGAACTGTACGAACCGCAAGCTTGTCGAGCGGTGTACGACGTCAAGGCCGAGGTGTGCCGCAAGTGTGGGGAGGGGTTAAGTGGAGTAGACCCGCAGCCGAACCGGCATCAAAGCGTAGATATGCCGGTGGTGCAGCCAGAGGTGGTGGAATATCGCTTGCATCAACTTGAATGTGAGCATTGTGGAGCGAAAACACGAGCGCGGTTGCCGGAAGGGGTATCAGAGCGGGGATATGGGGTGCGGGTGGCGGGATGGATTGGGCCAATGAGTGGAGCGTATCGCCAAAGCCATCGGCAAGTGCAGGGCTTGTTACGGGAAGGATTTGGGATTGAGCTATCGCGTGGGAGCATCAACCGAGCGCGGCACTCTTGTGAGTGAGGCGGTAGCCGCAGCGGTGGCGCAAGCGCAGGAGCATGTGCAGCAACAACCCGTGGTTCATTGTGATGAGACGAGCTTTGCTCAGGGGAATCAAGATGGTCGGAATCCGGAGCAGCGTCAAGGCTGGTTGTGGGTGCTGGTGAGTCCATTGGTGAGTGTGTTCGTGGTAGCGTTGAGTCGCTCCCAGGCAACCGCCCAACAGCTATTAAGTGCAGCTTTTGGTAAGGTTTTAGTCAGCGACCGTCACCGGAGCTATACCTGGGTTGACCCTGAGCAGCGCCAGGTGTGTTGGGCACACCTGCTGCGAGACTTTCAGGCGATGGCCTTCAGGCGATGGCCGAACGCTCTGGAGTTTCCCAGGAAATTTGCGCAGCCTTATTGCGTCGGAGCTACCGACTGTTCCACTAGTGGTGAGTCCAGCGCTGGAGGAGGGTCTCCCTCCGTAAGCGACTGGCGAACCCGGAGGGCATCGGGTGCGCGATGGCACGCTCTCACCTGATAATGTTTGTGCAAGCAGTCCATCAGCTACGGGCAAGTCTGTTGGCTGAGTTGCAAGCCGCCGCTAACCTCCCGATTGCCCCAAATGAGAAAACACCTTTAGCCAAAACTATTCGTTCCTGTGCGGAACTTCTCAAGGTCGAACCGGCTTTGTGGACGTTTGTGGACACTCCTGGGGTGGAACCCACCAACAATGCGGCAGAACGGGCGCTTCGTCCAGCAGTCCTAACAGCGCTATACCAGCTTTGGCTCTCAATCTCAGGCGGGCAGTGAGTTCGTGGCTCGCATCCTGACGGTCAATGCTTCGCTTCAAGCTCAGCACCGCTCCATCTTGGAGTTTCTAACTCAATCTTGTCAAGCGGCTCGCTTCGGCATTCCAGGTCCTTCTTTACTCCCTTAGCCTCAACCTATTCCCACTTCTCTTCATCCCGCTCAAACCCTCATTGCTCTGTGAGGTATGGGACGGTTACAGCTGAATTAAGTAAACTTCGTTTTGAACCCCAGGTACGCTTCCAGAGTCAGGTTGTCCATCTATTTAAACAGATAAGCTCAAACAGGGCTAGATGCTCATCAACTCTTCTGCTGGTCAGGTGATGGAATAATGTGAATGTTGAGTGGTCAGGGAACCAATAATTGTTGAGGTAGAGGTAACACACCCGCTCTTGAACGGAGCAATCCGCCAAGTAACGATAACAGATGAGTACTGGGAACTGAAGCCACTAGAAAAGCGGTTAGAAATCGTTTATGGGGCAGGACAAAATGAGGTTGACGAGCAACCTCTGCCTTCAGTTTGTATGAATGATGTGATTAGACTTAATGGCAAACGTTATAGGATTGATTTCATTGGGTTTACCGAGTTGTGAAGGATTTAGCTAAGTAGAGGGGCATAATTAAACGTAGGATGTGTTAGGCAAAGCCGTAACGCATCAAACCTCTGAGCAGCATGGGTTACGCTGTCGCTAACCCATCCTACAGTGGTTCTATATTTTATTTGTTCCACCTACTTAGTGCTGACTAACTGTCAGCATAAGAGCGTAAAGGCGACAAGGGTTTCAGCCTTTACAGTAGGGTAAAGCCTCTGTTGGCAGTTGTGAGCGAAGCGAGAAATTTGCCTATTCTTAGAGTAGCCGAGCTAGAGCGATGTGCAAGACTGGCAGCAAGCGTAACGACCTAGATAAGTAATCGATTAATATTCCCTGTTGCAACTCGTAACCCGCTGCAACCTTAGAGCAGCTAAAAAGGAATCTGCCTGCCGAAAATTTCTATGAAATTTTGAGTCATTGCCTTTGAAGACCCACAACGCTGTTCAAACAGGCAAATGCATTGCTGAAGAGTCCTGAGGATTAAGATGCAGATATTGCCCTGTCGTT
>CAXUIV010000417.1:0-4814 GCA_964250875.1 uncultured bacterium | reverse complement strand
AAGGCACCGCATAGAGCCATACTCCCTTGATGATTAAAAGCATAACACTCGCTCTAAATGACATCCATCCGGGATTTTGCTGAATTTATGCCAGCCGACTTATCGGCAATGCAGCTGAAACCTCCAAAATGGATCATCAATACAGTACTGGAGTAATAAAATGCCCTCCCAACAAGTCAGTTTTCTCTCAGGCGACAAACCTCTGACTGCCTACTATACTCGTCCTGAGGGGGCAGGTCCTTTCCCTGGCGTTGTGGTGATCCATGAGATCTTTGGTCTGACTGAGAACATCAAGCACATTGCCCAGCGATTGTCAAGCGAGAATTACGCTGTTTTGGCAGTGGATCTCTTTGCTGGACGCAATCAGGCGGTCTGTATGTTTCGCTTTTTTGCCGACACCTTTCTCAACTCCCTTGACCATCGAGGCATCCACGATCTGAAAGCCGCATTAACGTTCCTAGCCGATCAGCCCGAAGTTGATGCCAGTCAGCTTGGCGCTATTGGCTTTTGCTTGGGCGGCAGCTTTGCGATCGCCTGGGCTTGCACAGATGATCGCTTAAAGGTCATTGCACCTTACTATGGATTCAATCCTCGTCCACTCACAGCAGTTGCTCGGTCTTGTCCAGTCGTCGGGTCTTACCCAGGTCAAGACTTAACGACAGGGCAGGGTCGTAAGCTGGATGAAACCTTGACCCAATACAGTATTCCTCACGATATCAAAATTTATCCAGGGACAAAACACTCTTTTTTCAACGACCAAGCACCAGTCTATGATGCTGCCAGCGCCGCCAACTCGTGGCAGCGAGTGCTGGCGTTTTTTAAGACTCACCTTGGAGCTACGGAACAAAACGTCATTCCATAACCATTGTCAAAGTACAGAAGGGCCTCAATTTCGGAAGATAGCGGAAGTAAATAAAGCAATTTTACCGCTCAAGGCCGACGATATTTCCGTAACCTCAATGTTTTTGGTCGATCTGCCTCATAAAACATCGGAAGTAAGTTCGGGAAAATAACGCCTATTTAGTCGTTTTCTATAGCGAGGCTTACAATAGCTGCTCAATGCCTTCGTAGAGGGGTGCGATCGCGCAAGAAAAGCCAATGCTGGCTAATTCGATTGTGTCTCCGACTCGGTAGACCTGGGGAACCCACAGGTTGTCGGACTTGCGCTGAAACCGTTCGACTAGAATTTGTTTTTGGTGGATCAGAACATATTCCTCTAATTCTGCGATCACCTTGTAGTCGGCAAACTTGTCGCCTCGATCGAAGGCTTCGGTGGAGTCTGATAAAACTTCAACAATCAGTTTCGGATGCAAAATAAAGGCTTCACTAGAAACTCGATCTCTGTCGTCACAAGTCACAGCCAGATCGGAGTAATAGAAAAGACTTAGTGAGGGTAGGCGAACCTTCATATCGGCTGCATAGGATATGCAGCCTGTTCCGCGTAAATGATTCACTAATAGAGCGGAGAGATTACCTGTGATAATGACATGCGCTTTGCTAGCTCCTGCCATTGCAACCATTTGTCCCTGAAGATATTCATGCTTAATGAGACTAATACGCTCAATTTCTAAATATTCCTCTGGTGTGAAGTATGCATGGCTTTTGCTAATTGTCATGGTTGTTTTCTCCGCTCATAGATACAGACCCGTAGCAATAACTTTTTACATCTGTGATCTTCAAGACTCTAAGACATTGCTCTCTAGCGTTTGCTGGCATTGAGAACCGTTAGCCCCACTATTCCATCATTGTCGTCGCAACGAATCACAACACCGTTATCTGTCAGCTCACTATCACTGGCAGATTTGGGTGGACTGTAAAAGTCAATGTAAAGGACATCAGCTTCTGAATCATAAAGCATTAGAAATGGGCGTTTGGGTAAGTCATGTAACACAGGCAAGAACTTGAGATAGTCCTGCGCTTCTTGAAAATTGGCTATGGCCATAGTTGCTGCCTCCTGTTAAGAGAATTGATTCTACGGGTAGGAAACGCAGTGGTCACAAAACCATCTTCATTCTCTCGATAAACGACAACGAGCCATCGACCAGGTTCCAATTCTCGCAATGCCATTAAGGCACCCTCATTACCCACAAAAATGCGATCAGGGTTAAAAACTTTATTATGCTAGCGGATGTAAGACCTTTAAGTAAACATATTTATAGTAAAGGCATTTGTTATAATGGGCATATAGAATACGGGTGATTATGAATACCACTTCGCGTTACTGGATTGGAGTCGCCTCAAAAGACCACGTCATGAGAGGCGTAGAAGGAAGCTTCTGTCAGCTTTGTCATGGTAAAAGCAATCCGCTCAAACGGCTGACTCCAGGCGAGTGGATCGTTTACTACTCGCCCCGTACTGCCATAAACGGCGGAGAGGTTGTGCAAGCCTTTACAGCGATCGGTCAGATCTTGCAGGGTGAACCGTATCTCTTTGACATAGGAGGTGGGTTTGTGCCATATCGACGTGATGTGCAGTTCGTCACAGCACAAGAAGCACCGATCCGACCGCTGATCGAGCGACTGTCTTTCATTAAGAATAAGCAATCTTGGGGATATGTATTTCGGTTTGGACTGCTTGAAATTCCTGAACCAGATTTTCAACAGATTGCGATCGCTATGCAGGCAGTAGTAACATGACCATTGATTGGACAAAATCACGGTTCGCTCTGCCAGAGGATAGTGCCGGATATCTGCTCTGGCAAGTTACTCACTCGTGGCAACGTCAAGTTGAAGCGGCTTTGGCAGAGCTTGACATCACTCACTTGCAGTTTGTTCTATTAGCAGGCATCGGCTGGTTAACTCGCAACGGTGATTTGCTAACGCAGGTGCAGCTAGCAGAGTTTTGCAAAATTGATGTGATGCAGATTTCTCAAGTCGTTCGGAAACTGGAAGTTAAAAACCTGATTGAACGCTCTGCCCATCCCACCGATACACGAGCCAAGGTGCTTACACTAACGCCTACTGGTGAGGCAACTCTCGAACAAGCACTACCACTCGTTGAGCATTTGGATACTGAGTTTTTTAGTCCATGCAATCATGCGGCATTACTAGTTGAACTTAAGCAACTGCATCATCATTGAGAGGAGCGATCACGGCAGAGTCCCTAGCGCAAATTATTCCTGCTCCAAGGGGTGATAATGCACACAGCGATCGCAAGGTCCACTAGGATTTACAGTACACCGCAGCACCTCAGAGCGAGCATTGTACAAACAGGCAATATCCCCAATGACCCAGCGCCCATCTAATAAACTTCTCTCAGTTGGAACGTGGGATTTCTGAACGTAGAGAGCAATCTTGTTTAACTGATAGCGTCCCGATTTGAGGTGATAGCGATGCCTGCGTTCTAGAACCAAGTAAGTCTGACCCTCAACTTCCAGGTATGCACCCGGTTGGGGATTCCAGTCCAGATGCAGATGACCTAAGGGAGAACGGGAATGGCTCAGAATAACTTCTGTGGGCGGAGAATTCAACTCCATAGACATAGGTAGGGTGGACAGTCGAAGTTTATACCAAGGTAGGGGCGACCCGGTGGGTCGCCCCTACGATATTGTTACGCTACGGCTTGACGCTCTTTAGCTTCCTTAATCGCTTCCTCTGCCACATTACTCGGACAAGGGGCGTAGTGCGAGAACGACATTGAGAACTGACCGCGACCAGATGTCATGGTGCGCAGGTCGCCGATGTAGCCAAACATCTCGCTCAGCGGGACATCTGCCTTGATGCGAGCGCCCACTGCGCCTGCCTCTTGAGACTTCATCAGCCCACGGCGACGGTTAAGGTCGCCAATGACATCGCCGATATAATCATCTGGTGTGAACACGTCAACATTCATAATCGGCTCCAGCAACTGCGGTCCAGCCTTGGGAATGGATTGCCGATAAGCAGCCCTGGCGGCGATTTCAAACGCAATAGCTGACGAGTCAACCGGGTGGTAGCCACCATCTGTTAGCGTTACCTTCAGGTCCACGCAGGGAAAACCGGCCAATGGACCACGATCAACGCTGGCTTCAAAGCCTTTTTCCACTGCTGACCAGAACTCCCTTGGTACGGTGCCACCTGTCACCTTGGACTCAAACTGGAAGCCACTGCCCGGTTCACCAGGCTCAACAATGTAATCTATTTTGCCGTATTGACCAGAACCACCAGACTGCTTCTTGTGAGTGTAGCTGTCTTCCAGGCGCTTGGTGATAGATTCACGGTAAGCCACCTGTGGCTTGCCAACCTCCACTTCCACCCCGTGAGTCCGCTTCAGAATGTCCACCTTGATGTCTAGATGCAGCTCACCCATCCCCTTAAGAATGGTTTCGCCGCTCTCCTCATCGGTCATCACATGGAAAGACGGGTCTTCCTGAACCATTTTGTTCAGCGCTATGCCCATCTTCTCATCGCCGCCTTTGGCTTTAGGCTTAACGGCAATGGAAATAACGGGATCTGGGAAGACCATCGGCTCTAAGGTAGCGGGATTTTTAGGATCGCAGAGCGTATGGCCCGTCTGCACATTCTTCATGCCGACAATCGCGATGATGTCACCCGCCTGGGCGGAGTCGATCTCTTCGCGAGAATTGGCATGCATCTCAACCAAACGGCTGATCCGCTCGGTCTTGCCTGTAGCGGTATTAAGTACGTTATCGCCCTTGGCTATCTTACCTGAGTACAGGCGAGTGAAGGTCAGAGCGCCAAAGCGGTCATCCATAATCTTGAAGGCTAGCGCCCGCAACGGTTTCTCTGGATCGACGACAGCGAATTTACCTGTCTCGACCCCCTCTAGGTCCACCTCTGGCTGCGGTTTGACCTCAGTTGGGTTCGGCAAGTAAT
>CAXUIV010000416.1:2082-4821 GCA_964250875.1 uncultured bacterium | reverse complement strand
TTGGTCCTGTCATGCTAGCTGGAGCGACGGCAACAGCGATCGCAACGACGCTAGCAGGTGGTGCAATCGGTGCTGTTGCTGGTAGTCTTGCTGGCGCACTAGTTGGTTTAGGAATTCCCGAAGAGCAGGCTAGAGTTTATAACGAACGAGTTTCTCGCGGTGAATACCTGGTCATTGTAGATGGCACAGACGAAGAGATCGCTAGAGCCGGAGCAATCCTGCAAGGCCGAGGAATTCAAGAATACGGTATTTACAACGCACCCAATGCTAATAGAGGGCTTGCAGATACAAATATCACTCCAACTCCAGTCGTTAGCACAGGCGTTGGTAGAAATAAATATGCTGTCGGCTATTTCCCTCACCGTCCAGACGCTGAACTGGCAATTGCTGACTTGAGAAGCGCTGGCTTTCCTCTGGGACAGGTTTCGCTCGTCGCGCAGACGTTTGCGCGGCGCGAACCTTTTACAGGCATTGATCTGCGCGATCGCCTTGACGCGATGAGAATAGGGCTTTCAGATGAGCGGGCTCGGTTTTACAACGACCGTTTGACTAGGGGTGATTATATAGTAGTCGTTAATGGTACAGAAGAGGAAGTTCATCGCGCTGCTTCAATCTTGAGCAATCGCGGCGTTCAAGAATGGCGGACATACGACCCAACTGAAGTTGGCACCACACAAAGTGGCGTTGGTAACCGCTACGATACACCAGGTACTGCCGCTGCTACTGGTTTTGGCAATGCGACTCGGACTGATTACGATGTTATACCCGGCGGTTCTTCCACCGCTGCTGGTTATGTTGCACCTATCACCACTGGCGACATAGTTAACCGCTATGATACACCAGTTGTTCCTCCCACCGCCGGTTACGCTGCACCTACGCCTATGGGTCGGGTTGCTGACGTCAACGTTGGTGGACACAGACGTGCTGCTGGGGTTTTTCTCTACCGTAGGGATGCAGAAGCAGCGCTGACGGAGTTAAGGGATTCTGGCTTCCCCATAGCTCAGGTTTCCGTTGTAGCCAAAGATGCAGACCGCGACGCCTCAATTGCTGGTGCAGAGATACATGATCCCGTAGGCAATAAAGCTGGTGTCGGTGGCAACAAAGCTGATGAAGGTGCCAAAGGTGGTGCAGTCACAGGAGGTGCTTTAGGTGGTTTAGGCGGTTTATTAGTTGGGCTTGGAGCATTAGCAATTCCTGGTGTTGGCCCCATCGTGCTAGCGGGCGCTGGAGCAACAGCCTTGGCTACGGCTGCGGCTGGCGGTGCAATTGGTGCTGCGGCTGGTAGTCTGGGTGGTGCCCTGGTTGGCGCAGGCATTCCCGAAGCGCGGGCTAAGCTGTATGACGACCGTGTGAGCCGGGGTGAATATCTGGTAATGGTAGATGGAGACGAAGCAGAAATCTCCAGAGCTGGAGGTGTTCTAAGCCGTCATAACATTCAGGATTGGGGCATCTTCGACGCCCCTTTGGTTAGCAACGCTCGCCGTGGCGATGTCGCAACCGATACCTCAAGAGCTGATACCACTCGAACAAGCACTGAGGTGGGCGGCGTCAGTAGTCATCCGCAAGTTGAGATCATCGACCACAGGAACGAGACGCTTTAAGCTTGCCAGGTCCATCTTAATAAAGCGAAGGAGCAACAATCAGAAGCTTGCTCCTTGCCACTTCCACAAACATTAGCATTTAATTTGTTTGAGCAATCGAGGAAAAATATGAAACTTACTCCCTTTCTAATTGGCGGCATTCTCCTTTTAGGCACTGTTGCCTGCCAGGACACTGCTAAAACGAGTACTGATGCTCCTAATACTGTCCAGGAAAGTCCTAAAACTCCAGATGCACAGGCAGTTAAAGACCAAAAAAGTGACGCCCAAAGCGAACTCCGCCGGAAGCAGCTCGATGCGGATATCAAAGCGCATGAAGAGCGTAACAATGCTCTTAACGGAGGCAAAGATAATAGAACTGATAGCGCTCTAGCAACTGAAGTTCGCGACAAGTTAGAGGCAAATATTCCAGAGAGCGAACTGGTTGTTAAAGCCAAAGATGGAACTGTGACTGTCTCAGGCACCGTTGTTCATCCACAGAATGTGAAAAAGGTGGAGCTAGCCAAACAGATTAGAGGCGTCAAGAGCGTGATTAATAAGGTTAAGGTTGCTCAACCAAAAGGGGATAATAAGAAAACTCAGTAATCCTCGGACGAAGGCGAAGGGCAAAAGGCAAAAGGAAAGCATAAATCTGATTTCTTCCCATCTCCTATGCCCTTCACCCTTCGCTCATCCTCATCAACTTCTTGTAAGGCTTCTACTAACTGCTGAATATGCGCTAGCTCATGAGTTGCCATAATTGATATTCGAATCCGACTTGTAGGTACAGTCGGTGGCCGGACGGCTGGGGCAAAGATGCCTCTGCCTTTCAGTTGCTGCCCTAACCTAATGGCATCTGCTGCGCTTTCTAACTGGAAGCAGAGAATAGGAGATTCAGAAGGTAAAAGTTTGAGGTGGGGTAGTTGTTGAGCCATCAACTGCTTAACTGTATCCACATTTTGCCTCAGCCGGAGGCGGCGTTCTGGCTCTCTTCGAACGATGTTAACTGCTGCCAATGCCGCCGCAGTGTCAGCGGGTGAAAGAGCAGTCGTGTAAATCCAAGTAGCTGCCCGATTGCGCAGGAAGTCAATCAAAGCTGCTGTCCCAGCAACATACCCACCCAAGCTGCCCAAGGCTTTGCTAAAAGTGCCGACTTGAACCA
>CAXUIV010000416.1:0-1982 GCA_964250875.1 uncultured bacterium | reverse complement strand
GCCAAGTAGCCAGAACTGAATACCAAAGCGTCTTCTGTGTGTTTCAGCGCAGCGATCGCTTTTTCCAGTTGCCGATGCAGGTCTCGATGACCACTCAGCAATCGAGAGCCAGTGCTACCTGTACCGAACTCCCTAGTAGCGCTGACAGCAGCTTGAATGAGTCGATCGTCTCCCGCCAGTCCTAAATAATCATTACTAGCAAAGTTGATAACTGGACGTCCTTCTAGTAAAACCACAGGAGCAGGGGCACCTTGAATGGTCTGTACAGAGCGGTACCAGTCGGCCCGATGAATTGTGACTAGAGATGAGTCTATCCAAGCGTATGGGTCACTGGACATTTTGGATTTTGGATTAGAAGACTTTGGTGCGTGCTGTTAAGTATAAAAATTATAAAGATGAAGATCATACAATCTTCAACATCTTTAGAGAAGAGGTATGTGAACCCTCAGTTTAAGTAGATGTTCGTGTAGACTAAAAATATGATACATAGTAGTGCGTCCGTGCTGCGCGGTCGCCTAACCCAATGCATCTTTTACATATTCAACTTAGTGGAACTCAAGTATCACCGAAGTTATCTCAAATCTGGGGAAATAAAACCTAATTATCTACATTATTAAAAATGATGTCACTTATAAGTCACCAAGGAGTCACATTGGGGGGTTAAGTAGATGCCAACTGAACGAAAAACCCCTGAAGGGTCAGATATTCAAGACGGTGGAGTAGAACCAGCCGTCACTGAGGAGCATGACCAGCGATCGGTACAGCCTTTGAAGCTGCGTGTACCTGCAACTCTGCTAGCTGAAGTGGATGCAGCTGTAGCTAGACGTCGCCCTTCGCCAAGCCGTCACCAGTGGATTCTAGAGGCGATCTACGAGAAGCTAGACAGGGAAGCAGGCAATTGACCTGCCATCTGCAAGAAAAGTTGATCGCTATGCCTATTATCCTGTCTGAGAATCTAAGCAAAGTTTACCCAGTAGCCGTCAAAGAACCGGGACTGAAAGGAACGCTGCGCCACTTCTTACATCGCACGTACCGAACGGTGGAGGCGGTGAAACAAGTCTCCTTTCAAATTGAAGCTGGAGAGGTTGTCGGTTTTTTGGGTGCCAACGGGGCAGGAAAAACCACCACGCTGAAGATGCTCACAGGGCTAATCCATCCCTCAGCAGGCCAGGTGAGAGTAGCCGGACATGTCCCCTTCCGGCGCAAAACTGCCTTTTTGAGACAAATCACGCTGGTCATGGGGCAAAAGCAGCAGTTGCTTTGGGACTTGCCAGCGCTAGACTCTCTGAGGATTAATGCTGCTATATATGGTCTTTCTGATCAAGAATTCCGGCAGCGGTTAGGCGAACTGACCGAGATGCTTTCACTTGCAGGCAAGCTTAACCAGCCTGTCCGCAAACTTTCCTTGGGCGAACGCATGAAAGCTGAACTGCTGGCAGCACTCCTGCACCAACCCCAGGTACTCTTTCTCGATGAACCTACGCTGGGTCTGGATGTCAACGCTCAAGTGGGGGTACGGGAATTTCTGCGCGAGTACAACCAGCGATATGGGGCTACAATCCTGTTAACGAGCCACTACATGGCGGACATCACTGCTCTTTGCCAGAGGGTACTATTAATTCATCAAGGACAGCTCATTTACGATGGAGGCTTGGAGGCATTACTAGAGCGCTTCGCCCCCTACCGTGAAGTTCAAGTAGAACTCGCTCACCCTTTATCCAAAAATGATGTGGGAATGTTGCATGCCAAAAATGTAGAGACGTTGCATGCGGCGTCTCTACAGTCCTACGGTGAAATCAAATCAGTAGAGGGTCAATCTGTGCGTTTCTTTGTCAAGCGGGAGGTGCTGACGCGGACAGTCGCTCGGATTTTGGCAGAACTAGAGGTGCTGGACTTAACTGTAACTGACCCACCAATCGAAGAAATCATTGGTCAAGTCTTTCGTGCGGGGTTAGTCTCATGACGGCGATTAAAACAGCCAA
>CAXUIV010000415.1:0-4823 GCA_964250875.1 uncultured bacterium | reverse complement strand
GTGGGATGTTTCCCGAATTGGTAACTCGCTCAGACTTGGAAGTCTTCTTGCCACCCATTGGAGGGGTTACGGTCTATGTCGTCGGTGAGTTAGCAGCAATTGCCGACCCAAATAAGCCTCTAGCAGTGCGGGTTCATGACGAATGCAATGGTTCTGATGTGTTTGGCTCGGACATTTGCACCTGCCGCCCTTATCTAGTACACGGAATAGAGGTCTGTGTCCAGATGGCTCAGTCAGGCGGGGCGGGTATTATTGTTTACTGCCGCAAAGAAGGTCGGGCTTTAGGGGAAGTTACAAAATTTCTGGTTTACAACGCCCGGAAGCGTTCTGTCGGTGGCGATCGCGCCGATGCCTACTTTAATCGCACAGAGTGTGTGGCTGGCGTTCAGGATATGCGAGTTCAAGAACTGATGCCGGATGTTTTGCATTGGCTGGGTGTTAGCCGCATAGACCGATTGGTCTCAATGAGCAATCTCAAGTACGATGCGATCGCGCACTCAGGGATTGAGATTGTCGAGCGGGTGCCAATTCCAGAGGAACTGATTCCACCAGATGCGTGGGTGGAGATTGAAGCGAAGAAGGCCGCTGGCTACTATACAGAAGGGAGTGTGCCTTCCCTGGCTACCTTGGCTGAGATTAAAGGGCGAGATTTGGCAGATTGATGAACAGAAGGCAGAAGGATTTATCCCCTGCCTTTTTTCTAAAAATATTTAAGAAACTATCCGGTCATCTCGATCTGGGTTTGTAATAGTTAGTAAGTTTGTGCAAAGGTGTACCTCACCTTTATTCCCCCAGACTTGTATTTTGTTACGGGTATAGTTACCTCGCACGCATGTACTAACGTCTCTGCACCTGTCAAAATCCCATTGACAGACCACTCAGCCGATAGCAGACTACTGATTACTAAGAGTAATTTTCTGTCTCTTAGTAGTCACTATTCGTTCGACTTGTTGGCGTAGATTTTTCTTATTATTCTCTTTATTTTCCTCAGTATATATACGCGAACTCACACGAAAAATTCACATTAATTCTCTTCAAAGAAGCTAAGCTATTTTTACAGGTAAGCTGTATTTTTTAAACTTTACTATCAAGAAAGATTGTATGGAATCTTCTGAATTTGTCTCCGAGTCTACAGGCTTAGATTCTCCGAAATATTGGCCAATACTCAAACGGCGCTGGCTACCAGCAACGGTGGTGTTGAGCTGTGTCGTTGCTGGTGCTGCTGTAGTCGCCTCAGTGCAGAAGCCAGTTTATGAAGCCCAAGGCAAACTGTTGTTCAAGAAAATCAACCAGACGACTGCTGCCGTACAGCTTACAGACAAAGACCGGCAGATCGGTGAACTGACTCCCTTGGCTGAGGGAACAAATCCGCTAAATACAGAAATTGAGATCATTCGTTCTGTGCCGCTGTTGCAAAAAACGATCGCCACACTCAACTTGAAGGACCAATACGGTCAGCCACTCAAGCCTCAGACTTTGGCTCAACAGGTGAAGCTGAGCAATGTAACAGCCTCCGATATCCTAGTGCTGTCCTACCAAAGCACCGACCCCAAGGAGGCGGCGAAAGTCGTCAACCAACTGATGCGGAACTATGTAGATGCCAACCGCCAAACCAATCAGGCGACAGCGGTAGCGGCAGACGTGTTTATCACCAGGCAAATGCCATCTGTTGAGTCCAATGTATGGCAAGCTGAGTCAGCACTACGTCGGTTTAAAGAACAGAATCATGTCGTGGCATTAGAAGCAGAAGCCGCATCGGCAGTTGCCACAGTGCAGGACCTAGACAAGAAAATTATTGATTCTCAAGCGACATTAGTAGACACCAGCTCTCAATTGGTCAAGCTACAGTCAGTAGTGGGGATGAATCCCCAAGACGCTATAGCCACCAATTCCCTCAACCAGTCAGCAGGAGTGCAGGACGCGTTGAAAGAATACCAACAGGTGGAAGACCAGTTGGTGGTCGAAGGTACGCGCTTCCAGGCAGAAAACCCAACAATTCAGACGTTGCAGGACAAGCGGAACGTACTCCAGGCTCTACTCCAACAGCGGATCGTACAAACTTCAGGCACCTACAGACCTGTCGCAACTGGTAGCTTGCAGATTGGCGAGTCCAGACAAAAACTCGGCGAAGACCTTGCTAGGGCAGAGGTGCAGCGAGCCGGTCTTGCCAATCAGGTGATTGCTCTGTCTCAGGCTAAGGATGTATACAGACAACGGATGAGCGTTATTCCCAGATTAGAGCAGGAACAGCGGCAGCTAACGCGGCAATTGGAGGTAGCTCAATCAACTTATGAAACATTCCTGAAACGGCTGCAAGAAGTCCGATTGGTAGAAACCGAAAATTTGGGCAACGTCTGGATTATCGAATCCGGTTCAGTGCCAGAACTGCCATCAGATAACCCAAAAGCTAAGATTCTTGCCTGGGGAGGAGGGCTAGGTCTTCTACTAAGCGCGATCGCTATATTCTTCTTAGAAGCAGTAGACAAGTCAATTAAAACTCCAGAAGAGGCTAAGAAGCTGTTTGGGTATGCGTCGCTAGGAAGCATTGATTACTTTGGCAAAAAAGTGTCTTTGCAACGGCAGCATCGAGAAGAGACGACTCCAGTTTTGGCTGTGAGAGATGCACCTCATTCGTCGGTGAGTAATGCGTACCAAATGCTCCAAGCCAATCTGGAATTTGTCCATTCAGACAAAGCGACACAAGTCATTGTTGTCACAAGTTCTGTACCTAAAGAGGGTAAGTCTACCGTTTCTGCCAATTTGGCTACAGCCATGGCTTACTCAGGACGTCGGGTCCTGTTGGTGGATGCAGATATGCGTCATCCGTTGCAGCACCATATCTGGCAACTCACCAACTTTGTCGGTTTGAGCAACGTTATTATCGGCGAGGCTGAATTTAGCAAAGCTGTACAGGAAGTCATGCCAAGGCTGGACATTCTGACTTCAGGGGCAATACCACCTAATCCAGCGGGTCTTCTGGCCTCCAAACGAATGGCTTCACTCCTTGAGACCTGCTCCAGAAACTATGACTCGATCATCATTGATACACATTCTCTAGTTGGTGTTGCCGATGCTGCTATTTTGGGTAGAATGGCCAGCGGCATTTTGCTAGTCGTTCGACCTGGGCTGGTAGATTTTGCCAAAGCTAATGAGGCTAAAGACTTGATTACGCGATCAGGTCAGAATGTTTTGGGGTTAGTCATCAATGGCGTGACAACGAAAACTGACCGCAACTTGTACAGTGCAGACGAACCTTTTACAGAGCAGGATTCTACCAGCCAGGAGTTAGTCGCTAAACTTGGTGCTGGCAGTGGGAGGAGCCGTAATTAGCCACCTCATCTATAATTCACTTGTCATCACCATCGGCCCAACTGGACTTGCAGGTGCGCGGGAACCTTCTACAGTGATGACTAACGCTGTCACCTCAGAAGAGGGAATGGGGAGTTTGACTAAAACCGATCCTTGAGAGCTGGTATTAAACTGCCCTGAAGGTATCTTTTTTCGGTCCACAATGGCCCAAAGCTGGTAGAACTGACCTTGAGGTAGAGCAGGAAGCCTGTGTAGAATCAAAACAGCTTTGGGTTCACCTGGAGTCATAACGATACTTCCAGAAGCGGCAGCTGCCCGATCCATACCTTTGAGAGAAACCAGGTGAGTGTTGGAATCTTGAAGCATAGCGATGACATCTTTCTGCTGGGCTACCTGAGCCTGGATGGTGCCTAACTGTTGCCGCGATCGGTAGTCATCTAAACCCAGTGCCAGAACTAAGACCGCAGCAATACCGCCTGCAATCTGACTCCAAGGCAAGCGACTGGCAGGCATGGCATTGCTACCCTTAACAGCGGCAGCTGCAACAATTGCCGAACGCAGGTGTTGTGGCGGTGTGACTTCAGGTAGGGCGTAAGGCATAAGCTGAAGGACTTCCTGTAAACGATGCACCTGGGTGCTGAGTTCAGGAGGTTCTGCAAGCAACTGCCGCAATTCCTCAGCTTCTTCTGAACTGAGATTACCAAGGACATAACCTGCCATCAATTCATCTAATCGTTCTGGAAGCAAAGGCTCAGCCATGACTGCAACTATTCAATATCTTGTAGATTTTTTCTCAGGTTCAATAGCCCTTGGCGTGCCCAAGTCTTGATTGTTCCTAAAGGAGTATTGAGCTGTTTGGCAATTTCTGATTGACTAAGGCCATCGTAGTAAGCCATTTCTAAGACCTGTCGCTGCTTTTCGGGTAACTGGACCAAGGCACTGCGCACGCACTGAGAGCGTTGACTTAAAGAAGCCGATTCGAAGGGGGTGGGAGGGGGTGTTTCAGTAACCATCGCTTGACTCCAACGCTGGAGGAATTTCAGGTTCGTGCTGCGGGAGCGAAGTTTATCGATCGCCCGTGAGCGAGTCAGAGTCGTCAAAAAGCTGCTGAGAGAACCACGAGTGGGATTGTAAGTGCCACGACGCCAGAAAGTTAGAAAAATTTCTTGGGTCAGGTCTTCTGCTTCTTGGGGATTTGCCAAGATTCTGAGTGCTAATCTGTAGACCAGACTGGCATAACGATCATAAAGAATCCCTAGAGCAGAGGATTGACCAGCTTTCAGGGCGCGAAACAGCTCTGCATCAGTCGGAAGCAGCTGACTTTTAGAACTGGAATCAGCATCAAGATCCATAAGCTTTCAACAATAGGCTCGATCCGACAGCGCTGCAAGAACAATTTTAGCGTTGCTTAATTGGAGTATGAACCATTCCTTGTACCTTTGCGAGAGCTATTTTTTGCCTCTCGCAAAGGCGCAAAGACGCAAAAAAAACAAAGTCAACCACTCTATCCTAAA
>CAXUIV010000414.1:0-4849 GCA_964250875.1 uncultured bacterium | reverse complement strand
GTAAGAATTCCACGCTTCTACTATCGACTAACGAGTAACTCTTAGCTAAACTGACGAATCGCGGATGAAGTGCCGTACTCCAAAACACTAAAAATGGTTTTAAGCACCGGATTGTTTGATAACTTGAAGCAACAAGAAGCTGTTTGGCTATGTCACCACTTGCTACTAAACATGACTTATCCATTCTATTCGAGCCTTCAGCTACTTGACAACCTGGTTTAACTGAAGTTTAAAGTCAATCTTTAAGCAATTTCTATTTACATGAGTAGTTTTGATCCTCTAATCTACTGCCCAAATCCAGCATGTCCCAACCCCCTCAATCACCTAGAGAGTTCTTTGTGTCATAGCTGCCAGACTCCTTTGATAGAGAGGTTTTTATGGGCGATTGGCTCTGGTGCAGAACAGATTCAACCAGGAGAAAAGGTGGCAGATCGGTATCAAACCATAGCACCTCAAGTTTGGCTTGACACCCGACCGGGACTACCGCAATTCCAGGGAGGGTTGCCAGATGATATGATTCCTTACCTACAGCTCTACCCTCGGAGGCTGCACGTTCCAGAAGTGTTTGGGTCGGTGGTACTGGATCAAGCATCAGAAGCTAGGATTTTCTTACTTGAGAATGTGCCAGTCGATACAACTGGTCATCTCTGCCCCTCCATCACTCATGCCTGGGTTAAAGCAAGTGCGGTACGTCAAGTCTACTGGCTCTGGCAGATTCTACAGCTCTGGACTCCCCTATCGGAACTGGAGGTAGCATCAAGCCTACTGGTAGCCGAGAATCTCCGGGTGGAAGGATGGCGGGTGCGGCTGTTGGAACTTTTGAAGTGCGGAGTGCGGAGTGCGGAGTTGGAACAGCCTAGCTTGAGGCAGCTGGGCGAGTGCTGGCAGGCTTGGATAACGCTTTCTCAGGTACCAGTGGCTGCGCCTCTGCAAGAAGTTGTTCAACAGATGGTAAAAGGTGATGTTCAGTTAGCGGCGATCGCCCAACAGCTGAATCAACTATTACTGTCCCTTGCTGCTGAACTACCTGTACAGTCACAGGTGGCTGGGGGGACGGATACTGGACCGCAGCGATCACAAAACGAAGATACTTGTTACCCCACCGCCCAGGATTTATCGTCTGATCCGGTCATCAACCACTTGACAATTGTTTGTGACGGAATTGGTGGCCATGAGGGTGGCGAAGTGGCAAGTCAATTAGCTGTACAGTCACTCAAGCTTCAAGTCCGCGCCCTGCTTGCAGAAGTGGCAGAACAGACTGAAGTTGTCCCGCCAGACCTACTGATTCAGCAACTAGAGGCCAGCCTCCGAGTTGTGAATAACTTGATTGCCGCTCGCAATGATGCTCAAGGACGCTCCAGCAAGCAACGAATGGGTACAACCCTGGTCATGGCTGTCCAGGTACCGCAGTCGCAAACATCGGTTGAGGGGGTATCGAAGAATGGTCATGAACTTTACCTTGCTCACATCGGAGATAGTCGTGCTTACTGGATCACTCGCGACTACTGCCTGCTTCTGACTGTAGATGACAATGTGGCAACTCGAGAGGTGCGTAATGGCCGTAGTCTTCATCGAGAGGCGCTACAGCGACCTGATGCTGGTGGTCTCACGCAGGCACTGGGCACACGAGATGCGGAGTTTTTACATCCGACGATCCAGCGATTTGTTGTGGAAGAAGATGGTTTACTGCTGCTGTGTTCTGATGGCCTCAGTGACAACGGCTGGGTGGAACACGCCTGGAGGGATTACGCCGCGCCAGTACTCGAAGGTAAGCTGGCTTTAGCGGATGCTGTCCGAGGGTGGATCGACTTAGCAAACCTGAAGAACGGTCACGATAATACGTCTGTAGTTATTACACATTACCGGACTTCAAATGCATACCCCCTGGTACTTATGCCAAAACCAGGGGCAGTAAGCTCACTGGAGGTAGAATTCTCCGAAGCGTCTAGAGCGCTGATGGCTACTGAAACAGCTCCAGCAGCTGCCCCACCATCCACTACCAAAGGTCGGCGCTGGTTGAAAGGTTCGCTGATGGTATTAGGATTTCTAGGGTTGCTATTGGGGGGTACTGCTATCGGAGTGTTGACGCTGAGGCAACTTTATCCGAACAGGTACCTGCGTTTGTGCCAAAAACTACCCGAATCTTTGGAGTCACTTTGTCCACGTCCAGTGCGGCCCATCGTCCCTAAGCAGGAGCGACCCACCAAGTCGTCCGTACAGGAGTAGGGATTTCGATCCCTACTACGTAACCTTGTGTGCAAAGATAGAAGATTATCTTAGCAAACTGGATTGAGGGCTGGCAGTAGTGCAAGTTGGGTTAAAGGAAACAATAGGTTCAAATGTTATGAAAGTTGGCGATCGCATCCGCGTCACGGAGTCTGTCATTTTTTACCACCACCCTGAGCATCGCAACCAACCTTTTGATGTCAAAGGCATGGAAGGGGAAGTTGTGGCGATTATTCATGAATGGCAAGGCAGACCCGTGAGCGCCAACATGCCGGTCCAAGTTCAGTTTAATAAAAAATTTCGAGGTCACTTTCGAGAGAATGAAGTAGAGGTTTTGAGCTAGTGGACAAAGATAGACATCTCCAGGAATTTGCCTCGCCAGCCGAAATCTTTCGTAGAGACGTTGCATGCAACATCTCTACATGATTTTGGAAATCTAATGACATTAATGTCTACCGCCACGCAGCCAACTCAGAATGTTCAATTCACTCCTCATCCGCTGTAGCTCTTGCCGATGCATCTTTGCCGTCTCGTGATACCACTGGCAATATAGCTCAAACTCTTGCCGCGAGTGGACTTCTCGATAAAAACTGGTTGTTGCCTGATATGCAGCAAGTGTTTCCTCTATTTCTGGTTGAGGTGCTGGAATGATTCGCCGTAGCTCGTGGGACATACTCTTAACTTGAGTGCTAAGTGCTGAGTATTGAGTGCTGAGCTATGAGGTATTTAAAACTCAAAACTTAAAACTCAAAATCTAACCACTAAGATTATAACGACCAGCAGTCAAAGCCAGCCTTTTAAGCGGTACACAACAAGACCAACGTACTCTTTTAAGGCACGGGTGGAGGTTTCTAGCCGATCAACATCAGGTAGCAGGTTCAATAGAGTGGCTTGGGAGCTACTTTGCTGTTCTTTTAGATCGTTAAAAGTAACGAGAAAGTCAGTAGGGGCAGGAACTGCCGTAATTCCCTGACGCTTGAAGATGAGGAGCGATCGCGGCATATGAATGGCAGAAGTCACTAACAGTACCCGACGGATGCCGCGTGAGCTGAGGATTTGCTGTACATTCACTGCGTTTTCATGAGTGTTGAGGGAATTAGGGTCTTGGAGAATCGCTCCTGGCGGCACACCTAGCCAGCGGAGAATTTCTGTCATATCCTCCGACTCTGGTATCCCAACGCCACGCCAATCGATCCGACCACCGCTGACGACGATCAAGGGGGCTTTCTTCTGCTGATACAGGCGTGCAGCATGGATGACGCGATCGCCCTCCTCGCTTAAATCCACCCAAGGCCGTGGTGGCAAAGCCGGTTTGATCCCACCACCTAAAACAACAATTGCGTCTGCCTGAGGCAGTTCAGTCGGGGGAATATTTTGCCACTCTAGCGAGCGGACCAACTGTAGCGACACCCAGCCATTACTCCCCACTAGCAGGACCATCAGTGCGAGTAAGATCGCAACTGCCGCCCCGCGTGGTCGCTTCCACAGCAACACCAAAGCCACAACCATCAGCACACACGCTAGTCCCAGTGGATATAAGAACAGGGGCAGCAGCTTTGACAAGTATAAAAACATGGGATCTGATGGGTGAAGTACAATACTATTTTGGATTTTGAAACGCTTGCTAGAAGCTGGTTCCAAAAATTCAAATCTTGCATGTGTGAAGGCAAATCATGACACAGGGACGTGATCTAACTGAAGCTCAAGACCGTTACGCACGCGGTTGGGAAAAGCTTGGGGAACTTCATGGCGAGATGGGGCAGCAAGTGATTGAAAGTCTTAAAGAAATTGCGCCTGACTTTAGCCGCTATCTCGTCGAGTTTGCCTTTGGAGACATCTACTCCCGCCCTGGCCTAAACCTGAAAGCCAGACAAATTGCTACAGTGGCGGCTTTGACTGCTCTTGGAAATGCCGCACCTCAACTCAAGGTCCACCTCAATGCGGCCCTCAATGTTGGATGTACCCAACAGGAGATCATTGAAGTCTTGATGCAGATGGCGCTCTATGCTGGTTTTCCCGCAGCACTCCGGGGTCTTTTTCTGGCCCAGGAGGTTTTTGCTGAACACGAGGGGAAATCTACCCAATCTCCCATAGAGATTGTCAAAGCCTACTTTGATGCTTTTCTCAAAGGCGATTCGGCGGCAGTCCTCTCAATGCTGACAGATGATGTTCTGTGGCATGTTCAAGGCGCTCCTAATGTGCCCACGGTTGGGCTTTGGCAGGGCAAAGAACAGGTTAAACAGTGGCTACTGAATTTTCCTCAGCAGTTCAAGCCTTTGGCTTTTGAGCTGGACCGATATTTCGAGAGCGGCGATGAGGTGATTGTTACTGGCAGGTTTAAACACTTGGCGCTCTCAACTAACAGAGAGGTTGGCAGCGAGCTGGCAATTCATTTCCAAGTGCGAGATGGATTAATCTCTAGCTACAAAATATTGGAAGATTCCTATGCCCTCTTTGTCGCCTTTGGTGAGTAGACAGGTGCATTTGTGTTGAATGGTCCCTAAAATGCTTAAAAAGTCATCATGACGGGTTCAAGCTCTCGACTTAACCCCACTTGCCTGTGGTTGTGCCAAATAAAAAGAGAGCCACTTGGGCGACTCTCTCGATCATCAGGGTGCATCTA
>CAXUIV010000413.1:2765-4866 GCA_964250875.1 uncultured bacterium | reverse complement strand
GCAAACAGTTGAGACAACGTATCTGCTGGCGGTGGCACAATCTCTCCAGCTACCCGATGAAAACAGCTGCGCTCACCCGTATGACAAGCCTTATCTCCCGCTTGCTCCACCCCAATCAACAGAGCATCGCTGTCACAGTCATAGCGGAGCGATCGCACGTGTTGAATATGCCCGGATGTTGCCCCCTTATGCCATAACTCGGCACGAGAACGACTCCAGAACCAGGTTTCTCCAGTTTCTAGGGTTTTTTGCAGTGACTCTTGGTTCATCCACGCCAGCATGAGGACGGTACCATCCAAGTAATCCTGCACGATGGCTGGTACCAGACCTCGGTCATCGTAACGAAGTTCAATGGGGACCGACTGGCGTGATGGGTTTAACTCAATATTGAAAGACATATTCGCTGGCATCCCAGGCAATGATTCATTCATTCAAGATATCATTGGGGATATGCCAGCTGTGTTGTGGCGGCTGGATGAATTACTAGCCTTAGACAAGGGCACTCAGATGTCTAGCAGAATGCATTTTTACAGCGCTCGCGGCCACTTTGTGAGCCTTTGCTGCCTCGCCATACCAGTGCATTGCCGAGTTATAGGCGGCACGGTACAGGTCCTGCGCGGCCTCGGATAACCTTACACGGATCTCTAGCGGTATGTCTTGATTAGTCTTGTATAACATAATCTTGCCCTTCCCTATGGGATCATCAACAGGTTAAGGGTTTTAGACAAGTTTTACGCCTATCTACAGATAGAGCTTTTAACAAACCATCAAGGAGACAAACTTGCTCAATACCACGATTAAAACCACCAAATCAGCAGAAATCTTCGCCGCCGCTCAGGAACTCATGCCGGGAGGAGTCAATTCTCCGGTTCGGGCATTCAAATCTGTGGGAGGACAGCCAATTGTATTCGATCGGGTCAAAGGCGCGTACATTTGGGATGTCGATAACAACCAGTACATCGACTACGTGGGCACTTGGGGACCAGCCATCTGTGGTCATGCCCATCCAGAAGTTATCGGGGCACTGCATCAGGCATTAGAAAAAGGTACCAGTTTTGGTGCGCCCTCTGTGCTGGAAAATGTTCTGGCGGAAATGGTAATTGATACGGTTCCCAGCATTGAGATGGTACGATTTGTCAACTCTGGAACTGAAGCCTGTATGGCAGTGCTGCGGTTGATGCGTGCTTTTACTGGACGTGACAAAATTGTTAAGTTTGAAGGCTGCTATCACGGTCATGCGGACATGTTTCTAGTCAAGGCCGGATCTGGCGTTGCCACCCTAGGCTTACCTGACTCCCCTGGAGTTCCTAAGTCTACGACTCGCGATACCTTGACCGCTCCCTATAATGACCTTGAAGCCGTCAAAACTCTGTTTGAACAGAACCCCGACGAGATTGCTGGAGTGATTTTGGAGCCAGTGGTGGGAAATGCTGGGTTTATTCCCCCTAACGCTGGTTTTTTAGAGGGCTTACGGGAGTTGACCCAGAAGCACGGAGCTTTGCTGGTGTTTGACGAGGTGATGACTGGGTTTCGGATTGCCCACGGCGGCGCTCAGGCAAAGTTTGGCATTACGCCTGATCTGACAACGTTGGGTAAGATCATCGGCGGTGGTTTACCAGTAGGAGCCTACGGTGGTCGGCGGGACATCATGTCAATGGTTGCACCGGCAGGACCGATGTATCAAGCTGGAACGCTCTCTGGAAATCCTTTGGCAATGACTGCTGGGATCGAAACGCTGAAGTTGCTACAAAAGCCTGGTACCTACGAGTATCTGGATCGGATTACCAAGAAGTTGGCTCATGGCTTGCTGCAAATTGCCAAAGATAATGGTCACGCCGCTTGTGGTGGCCAAATCAGCGGCATGTTTGGCTTATTCTTCACTGAAGGTCCAGTCCACAACTACGAAGATGCCAAAAAGTCAGACCTGGCGAAGTTCAGCCGCTTCCATCGCGGCATGTTAGAACACGGCGTCTACCTAGCACCGTCTCAGTTTGAGGCTGGGTTTACTTCTGTAGCTCATACAGAAGAAGATATCGATCGGACACTGGCTGCGGCTCGTGAGGTGATGGCTAGCCTGTAGATTTGAGGGGGCATAGGGCAT
>CAXUIV010000413.1:0-2665 GCA_964250875.1 uncultured bacterium | reverse complement strand
TATGCCCATTCGCAAGTCCTCGAAAAATCAAAGGGACATTATGAAAATTGATCTTGAACGCAGCGGTGGATTTGCCGGGATGATAATCTCAAAGGCAGTTGATAGCACTAGCTTGCCGTCGGACCAGGCCAACCAGATGCGTCAACTTGTTGATGCTGCTGATTTCTTTCGTTTGCCGCCAAAAATTACAGCTCGCACTGAACCTGATAGCTTTCAGTACCGACTGACAGTAGAAGACAACGGTAAGCAACATACAGTTGAGGTGGGCGAACAAGCAGTGCCTGGAACTCTAAGGCCACTGCTTGAATGGGTGACGGCAGCACCACGCTAAGGTTAGATGACTCCGACCTGTTGCCAACCATCGCTGATTGCTTTTTGTTCGTTACTACCCTCACCGTAAAGGCTTCCGGCAACGGCAATGGTGATTTTGGCAGCGGCGGCAAAATCTGAGTCGCTCTGTAGCTGGGTCGTTAGAGCTGTGTACCAAATCTTACCTGCTTTCCCCCAGGCATAGCCGCCGATCGCTGTCGCTGCTAAGTAGAAGGCATGGTTTGGGATACCTGAGTTGATATGTACACCGCCGCGATCGCTATTACCAGTGTAGATATTGTTTATATGTGCTGGCTGGGGATCTTTGCCGAGTTTAGGGTCGTCGTATGCCGTTCCCGGTGCTTTCATTGAGCGAATGCCCACACCTTTAACACTTGGTTTAAATAGACCTGCACCGATAATCCAATCGGCTTGGTCTGCTGTTTGATTGAGAGCCTTTTGTTTTACGAGGATTCCGAAAATATCGGACATGGACTCGTTCAGTGCGCCCGGTTGGTCCTGATAGTCCAAGCCAGCTGTGTACTGGGTGACTCCGTGGGTTAACTCATGTCCAATAACGTCAACTGACTTCGTGAAGCGATCAAAAATTTGTCCATCTCCATCGCCGTAGATCATTTGACTGCCGTTCCAGAAGGCGTTGTCATAATTCTGATTGAAGTGGACCGTGGAATCCAACCGTAACCCTTTATCATCAACAGAATTCCGCTCGAACACGTCGTGGTAGAAGTCATAGGTTACGCCTGCACCGTCATAGGCTTCGTTCACAGCCGGGTCATCGCTTGGAGGATCGCCCTCAGCCCGAACAAGTTTGCCAGGGAGATCGGAACCATTTTTGGCATCGTAGACTGTGCGCCGCTTCTCACCCGCTGGTGTCGCTAATAGAGTTGGCATGGTGCCTACAGCCTCGCGTCGTCCGCGAAACTGTTCTGACAGAGTTAATGTATGAAAAGCCCAATCGCGTTGACTTTCGTCGCCACGCTGGGCAAGTTCACTCAGCATGTGAGGTGGGACGATACAGCAGATCGGGCAGATATGATTCATTGACTGAATCCATCCCGCTGATCTGTAATTTCTTGAGGGCATTCGTGATCTCCTTGATTATTTTTCGTAGTTATATTGAGTGGCCACTGTCCACCCAATATAACCATTGCCTTTAAAACAAAATGCTTGGATCAACTCCCACTTGTTTCCAAGCGTTACTGACTGCATTTTGCTCTTTACTACCCTGACCATAGAGATCTCCAGCGACGGCGATTGTATGGTGTGCTGTTCGAGCAAAGTTTGACCAAGGACGCAGTCGGTCTCTCAAAGTGATGTACCAGATTTTTCCTGTTTTCTCCCAAGCATAACCACCGATCGCTGTTGCTGCTAGATAAAAGGCATGATTGGGAATACTTGAGTTAATGTGTACGCCACCGTTGTCTTGAGTCCCTTTGAACAGATCTTTCATGTGTGCAGGCTGGGGATCTTTGCCCAACACTGGGTCATCGTATGCCGTTCCCGGTGCCTTCATTGAGCGAATGCCCACGCCTTTAACCTTTGGTGTGAATAAACCTGCGCCAATGATCCAATCGGACTGAGCCACTGTTTGTTTGAGTACGCGCTGTTTCACCATAATTCCGAAGATATCGGACATGGACTCATTCACTGCTCCTTGTTGACCTTGATAGAGTAGACGCGCTGTATACTGCGTAACGCCGTGGGTCAACTCGTGACCGATCACATCAACTGACTTGGTGAACCGCTGAAAAATCTCTCCGTCGCCGTCGCCATAGACCATCTGGCTGCCGTTCCAGAAGGCATTGTCATATTTGACGCTGTAGTGTACTGTAGAGTCCAGACGCAGGCCCTTATCATCAACAGAATTCCGCTGGAAGACATCGTGATAGAAGTCGTAGGTAGCCCCAGCACCGTCGTAGGCTTCGTTAACTGCCGGGTCGCCGCTAGCGGGGTCGCCCTCATTACGAACCAGCTTGCCAGGAAGTTCATTGCCCTGTTGGTCAGCAGCCTTCGCACCACCTTGGCCATCATAAACAGTTCGACGCTTGGTCCCAACTGGTGTCGCCACCGTCATGTTGCTCAACACATCTCGCTGACCGCGAATCCGTGACGATAGGGCTAAACTCTGGAAAGCCCATTCGCGCTGAGTGTCGTTACCTTTCTGAGCAATCTCACGCAGCATGTGAGGTGGAACGATGCAACAGACTGGACACCTATGCTGTAATATTCCCTCTCGACCGATCCACCCGACTAGTTTGTTATTCCTTCGTGACATTCACAATATCCCTCAGCAACTCAATGACAAAAAAGTCATTCCGATTGATCCATCCATGCT
>CAXUIV010000412.1:1959-4895 GCA_964250875.1 uncultured bacterium | reverse complement strand
CTTGAAAAGACAAAACGGCATTACCATTCATGGGTTGTCAATGAGACGTTAGAAGATTATTCTTTGCGTTACGCACCCAAATCATTTCGTAAATGGTCGGAGTTTACAGTAGCAAATGCTGCGTTAGGTGGCATTTCTTATCTGGCTGATTTCGCGATTGGAGGCTCAATTGCAATTAGTTCAGGATTCACGAACTCTTTTTGGGCTATTCTAGTCTCTGCCGTCATTATTTTTGTAACTGGATTACCTATTTCCTACTACGCTTCCAAGTACAACATTGATATGGACTTGTTAACTCGCGGTGCGGGTTTTGGCTATATCGGTTCTACGCTGACGTCAGTAATTTATGCTTCCTTCTGCTTTATTTTCTTCGCTCTAGAAGGAGCAATTATGGCTCAAGCAATTGAGCTGTATTTTGGTCTACCACTGGCTTGGGGTTACTTCCTTTGCACCATTGCGATCTTCCCGCTGGTCGTGTTTGGAATGACTCTGTTGGCAAAGATGCAGGTCTGGACGCAACCCATCTGGCTATTGGGAATGTTTGCTCCTTGGTTTGCTGTACTGATGAAAGATCCGCAGGCATTTTCTGCCTGGACAAACTTTGCTGGTAAGTCACCTAGTGGTAGTGGGTTTAACATTCTGCTTTGTGCTTCAGGTGCAGGAGTTGCTCTATCACTCATTGCCCAAATTGGAGAGCAAGTGGACTACTTGCGATTCATGCCCGAAAAGACTGAGCAGAACAAGAGTAAGTGGTGGTGGGCAGTTCTAGCAGCTGGTCCTGGTTGGATCATTCTAGGTGCTTGGAAACAGTTAGCAGGGGGATTTTTTACAGCCGTTGCGGTCAAGAATGGCGTAGATATTGCCAAGGCGAATGAGCCAATTCACATGTACATTGAGGGATTTAAGGACATTTTCTCTAATCCCGCAATTTATCTAGCGTTAGCAACCTTTTTTGTAATCCTGTCTCAGATTAAGATTAACGTTACCAATGCTTACTCCGGTTCTCTGTCTTGGTCTAACTTTTTCTCGCGCTTGACTCACGCTCACCCTGGTCGAATTGTTTGGCTGGTCTTTCATTTGATCATTGCTCTGACATTACAAGAACTGGGAGTATTTAGCGTTCTGCTGTGGGTGTTGGGTTTCTACTCCAACGTGGCGATCGCCTGGGTGGGTGCGCTTGTGGCTGACCTGATCATCAATAAACCTCTTGGACTTAGCCCCTCCTATATTGAGTTCAAGCGAGCGCACCTGTACGACTTCAACCCAGTTGGGTTTGGGTCGATGATGATTGCGTCTGTCGTCTCGGTCATCGCCTTCTTCGGTTTGATGGGACCTGTAGCCCAAGCGTTCTCGACTTTCATTGCACTTGGTTTGTCTTTTGTTCTATCACCCCTGATTGCCTACATCACCAAGGGCAAGTACTACATTGCTAGAAAAGACGTCCATTTCCATGACAACCCAAACGTTGAAGGTCTAACTCACTGTTCAATTTGTGAGTACGACTACGAGAAAGAAGACATGGCATACTGCCCGGTCTATGATGTCGCAATCTGCTCTTTGTGCTGTAGTTTAGATGCTCAGTGTCATGACGCTTGTAAGTCGGTGCCAACTGATCTTGCTACTAGTTAGTCAAATAATTCTCACGCATCAGCGTAGCGCAGGCGCTAGCCGTTAGGCGCGAAGGTGCGAGGAACACGAAGGAAGATACAAGAATTTTAAGAAGTGAGGGAGGTTTCTGTGCCAAAAACGTTATTTAAGGTTGATTTAACCAAGTCGATGGACCAGCAAGAACTGCCTGGTCACAACCGCTGGCATCCCGATATTCCGGCAGTTGCCTCAGTCAATCCCGGTGATGTGTTTCGGATTGAGTGCAAAGACTGGACAGATGGGCAAATTAAGGATAACGATGATCCCAGCGATGTGGAAAAAGTTGACCTGACAGTTGTTCACGTCCTGAGTGGTCCAATTTGGGTCAACGGTGCCCAACCAGGCGATATTTTGGTGGTCGATCTGCTAGATATCGGTGCTATTCAAGGAGACGAATGGGGCTTTACGGGCATCTTTGCTAAAGAGAATGGGGGCGGGTTCCTGACTGACCATTATCCTAAAGCGGCAAAGGCAATTTGGGATTTTCAGGGCATATACACCAGTTCCCGTCATATTCCAGGAGTGCGGTTTGCTGGAATTACTCATCCTGGGTTAATTGGCTGTGCCCCATCCCATGAGTTGCTGGCGAAATGGAATAAGCGAGAGGCCGAACTGATGTCATCGCAACCCGACCTCCGCACCTATGGAGCAGAGTTCAAGGGAGACTTGGCGACTCTAGCAGCGCTGCCCAACCCCAAAAATGCGATTTTGGGTAAGGTGCCAACTGCTGACTTTGAGCGCATTGCGGCTGAAGGTGCCCGTACTGTACCTCCGCGTGAGCATGGCGGTAACTGTGACATTAAAAACCTGTCGCGGGGAACGCGGATTTACTTCCCGGTTTACGTTGAGGGCGCAAAGCTTTCAATGGGCGATATTCACTTCTCGCAGGGTGATGGGGAGATTTCCTTCTGTGGTGCGATCGAGATGTCTGGTTTCATCGACCTGCATGTAGACATCATTAAGGGTGGGATGGAGAAGTACAGCATGCTCAATCCCATCTTTAAACCCGGTCCTGTTGAACCACGCTACTCTGAGTATCTGGTGTTTGAGGGTATCTCGGTGGATGAATTCACCGGCAAGCAGTATTTCTTGGATGTACACATTGCCTACCGGCAGGCTTGCTTGAATGCAATCAATTATCTGAAGAAGTTTGGCTTCACTGGAGAACAAGCGTATCTATTACTTAGCTGTGCCCCTATTGAAGGCAGAGTCAGCGGGATCGTAGACATTCCCAACGCTTGCTGTACGGTGGCAATTCCAACTGAAATCTTCGACAAACCGATCCTTCC
>CAXUIV010000412.1:0-1859 GCA_964250875.1 uncultured bacterium | reverse complement strand
CTGGCGGACGCCCCTGGATGATCGGCCACTAAAGGCAACATGTAGAGACGTTACCTGTAACGTCTCTACAAATCGAAATAATTGCAGTTGTTGGAAGTGAGGTAGCTGAAAGTGGTTGATTACAAAATCTTTGATTTAGGGGACTTCACTTTACAGTCTGAGGCTACTCTACGTAATGCGACACTTGCCTACAAAACCTACGGCGAACTTAATGCCGATAAAAGCAATGTGATCGTCTATCCCACCTGGTACTCTGGCCAACACTACGATAACGAGTGGCTGATTGGCGAGGGAATGGCCCTCGATCCTCAGAAGTACTTCATTCTCATCCCCAACATGATTGGGAACGGTCTATCTACGTCACCGAGCAATACACCACAACCCTACAACAAAGCTCGATTTCCCCATGTCACTTTTTACGACAATGTCCGCGCTCAGCATAAACTCGTTACAGAAGTATTTGGCATTGATAAAATTGCCCTGGTAACGGGTTGGTCAATGGGGGCAGGACAGACCTACCAGTGGGGAGTAAGTCACCCAGAGATGGTTGAACGGATTCTCCCTTTCTGTGGTTCTGCTAAAACGAGTCTTCACAACATTGTCTTCTTAGAAGGTGTGAAAGCAGCGCTACAAGCAGATGCCGCCTGGAAGCACGGTTGGTACGATGAACCACCTACTACGGGATTGCGTGCGGTTGGACGAGTATATGCAGGTTGGGGACTGTCTCAGGCTTTTTACCGCGAACAGGTCTATCTTCAGCACGGATACTCCTCTCTGGAGGACTTTCTGGTTGCCTTTTGGGAAGGATTCTTTCTGAAAAAGGATGCTAACAACTTACTGACAATGCTGTGGACCTGGCAAAACGGCAACATCGGCAATACTCCTGGCTTTGATGGCAGCTTTGAGAGGGCATTAGGGGCAATTAAGGCCAAGGCGATCGTAATGCCTGCCGAGATGGATCTTTACTTCCCGCCAGAGGATAACGAATATGAGATCAAGTTTATGCCTAACGCAGAGTTCCGAGTCATCAAATCAGTTTGGGGACACTTTGCCGGAGGTGGCATGAACGCTGATGATACGAGGTTCATTGATGACAGTATTAAAGAACTACTCGCCAGCTAGGGCTAATTCAGATACCTCAATCAGGTTTTCTATCATCTTCAAAGACGATGCGTAGGCGCGATCGCCTCCCGCAGTGGCAGCTTGAGAGACCCAATCTTGCCGCCTCTAGTTCTTGGGATTCCTGAGAGAAAATCTCCACCTGCTTCAGCCACCACTCATAAAACTTTGGTAATCTAACCTCTTCCATAGAGCACTCGGACAATAGCGCCTGATGGTAAGCAACACGAGATCCTTCTAACTCCGCTTGGAGTGACAATTCAGACTCTGTCAATCGCTGTTTGATCCCGCTAGCCTTTAACTTCAGGCAGTCTGGACAAACGTCTCCTTGAATGAGTCCACTATCGCTATATAGTAGAGCGCGAATTCTACCTGCTTCAAACCCTTGGCGACAAACTATACAGGGTATACGATTAGGACAAGATCCCAATTTACGTTCAAGCTGAACTTTCATTACTGCTATTTCGTGCTTCTTATAATAAATCAATGATATCCAGACTGGTGTAGAAGTATACGTATTAACTTCAAGACAATTTACACTAGTGACGGGTATCTAATAAGGAGTCTCGATCGGCTGAAACCTTGATTCTGGTATCAAAACTCAAGGGGCCATAGTTCAGAGATTTTCAGCTCCCAACCTGGTAACAAGTCTGGCAGGGTGAGGGTATCTCCATCTCTCAACACCATCGGCTGTTGATTGAGTCGGTAGATAGTTAGCGTCAGTTTGTCAGGGTCGATTA
>CAXUIV010000411.1:0-4907 GCA_964250875.1 uncultured bacterium | reverse complement strand
TGACAGATTCTAGTGGCAAAATTGTTGCTTCCAACAGACAAGAAGTCCTTCAAAGAAAGTTAGGGGAAGAATTTCCTCAATTCGCCCAAAAGCCAAAAGGCGATGGACTGCTGACAGAGGTCGCTACTCACAATCAGGCGGAATCTATCTTTACTTACATTCCTGATCGCACACTCAGTCAGGACTATAACCTCAATTGGAGTCTACTTGTTGCTCGTCCTACAGACGTTGCCTTTGCCCCTCAGAAACAGTTGCTCTTAACCATATTAATGGGGACAGCTATTGTCGCTCTGCTGGTCATGACACTTTCTACTACCATTGCTAACCAGGCTGTGCGTCCGATTATAGATGCTGCCAAGGCAGTGGACAAAATCGGTCAGGGAGAGCTGAGTACACGCCTGGAAGTTAGAGGGGAAGATGAACTTGCATCTCTAGGATCTAACATCAACGACATGGCTGGTCAGCTTGAGATTCTCTTGTTAGAACAGGCACTAGCAGCTGAGCAAGCACTCCTATTAGCAAAAGTTACAGGTTCTCGAACTCTTAACTCGCAAGAACTTAACGAACTCTTTCAGCAGACATTAGACGAAGCCCGCCAAGTCCTTAAAGCGGACCGCCTCATCATCTATCGCTTCAACCGTGACGAGGACGGGTATACCTCGGCAGAATCAGTGGCGACAGGTTGGCCTCACGCTCTCAACGATCGAATTGTAGACTCTTTAATCTCACAATGGTTTGGAGCTTCCACAGACATTGCCATTCCAAGCGACAGCAGCGTGGAAGCAGCCCTCCATCCTGAGCAGACAAGGTTAATGGAACGCCTGAGGGTCAAGTCAAGTCTAGAAGTGCCAATTTTGCATGAAGGTCGGCCCTTTGGTGTCTTGATGGCTCACTATTGTTCAGCACCACACGATTGGCAACCGGCTGAAATCAACTTTCTCAGACAGTTGGCGGCTCAGCTTGGGCTTTGCGTAGATCGCGTGATTCTCCTAGAACAGACAGAACAACTAGCCCAAGAGCAGCGCCAGCTAAAAGAGGGACTGCAAAAGCGTGCTTTAGAACTGCTGATGGAAGTGGACCCTATCAGTAAAGGAGACCTGACTATCCGAGCTAAGGTGACAGCAGATGAAATCGGCACGATCGCTGACTCCTATAACGTTACTGTTGGTAACTTGCGGAGAATTGTGACCCAAGTACAAGCAGCCGCTAACCAAGTAGCGGAAACGACCAGCAGCAATGAGGTTTCTGTTCAGCAGCTCTCGGCAGAAGCCTTGCGGCAAGCAGAGGAAATTTCGACAGCCCTAGACCGGGTTCAAGAAATGGCGGCATCGGCTCGAATCGTTGCAACCAGCGCTGAACAAGCGGAAGCTGTTGTCCAACAATCGACTCAAACAGTGGAAGCAGGCGACGCTGCTATGAACCGGACGGTGGATGGCTTCTTGGCAATCCGAGAAACAGTTGCAGAAACAGCCAAAAAAGTCAAGCGTCTTGGGGAGTCATCACAAAAGATCTCTACTGTGGTGAGCTTGATCAGCGGTTTTGCGGCTCAAAGTAATCTGCTGGCACTAAATGCCTCGATTGAGGCGGCTCGAGCTGGAGAGGAAGGTCGAGGCTTTGCTGTAGTTGCCGATGAAGTGCGAGTGCTAGCACAGCAATCTGCCGCAGCCACAACCGAGATTGAAAAGCTGGTAGCAAGTATTCAGGCGGAGACGAATGAAGTTGTTGTGGCAATGGAAGCGGGTACTGAGCAGGTGGTGACCGGCACTAAACTCGTGGATGAAACCCGTCAAAGCTTGAACAAAATTACCGCAGCTAGTACTCAGATCAATACGTTGGTTGAGGCGATCGCTCAGGCAACAGTTATCCAATCACAAGCTGCTGAAGTTGCCACAAAAACCATGACAGATGTGGCAGCGATCGCCAACAGAACTTCAACAGAAGCCAGCTCTGTATCGTCTTCCTTCAAGCAACTACGTAGCGTGGCTCAGACGCTGCAAGAGGACGTTGGTCAATTTAAGGTGAGCTAGACAAATTATGCCAATCAACTCTGATATTCGTGACCAAGCCTATCAGTTCTTCCTTGAAGAGGCTCCTGATCTGTTGCAGGCGATTGAAGTAGATTTACTAACGCTGAGGCAGGAGCGCAGCACTGCCAAAGTTCACAATTTGATGCGAGCCGCTCACTCCCTGAAGGGGGGATCTGCCAGCGTTGGGTTAGAGACAATCAAAACTCTAGCTCACCGGCTAGAAAATATCTTCAAGGCGTTTTACAGTGAAGATTTGGAAATTGATACTGACTTAGAAAGCAAACTGCTACAGGCTTATGACTGTCTGCGTTTCCCCCTAATGGAGCAGACTCAGGTCGGTCACTTTGATGCAGAGCAGGCATTATTCGTAGCTGACCCCATTTTTACCCAGATTGAGGAACGACTTGGCCCTGCCCTCATCCAGACTGACAGTTATATTCCCAGTTCGGCTGAATTGGGTGTCGATATGGTCAAGTCCATCTTTGAAGTGGATGTGGGTCAGGGACTAGAACTCCTTGCCGCTATTGTGGCTCATCCTTACGACTATGAGGTAGCGGGAGAATTACGGGCACAAGCAGAGGTATTTACAGGGTTTGCCGAGCTACTCAATCTACCTGAATTTGGGGCGATCGCTGAAACGGCTACAGCAGCACTCAATGCTCACCCTGACCGCGCTTTAGAGATTACGCAATTGGCTTTGGCTGATTTTCAGCGCAGTCGTCAAGCGGTGCTTGCAGGCGATCGCGCCCAAGGGATAGGTCCCTCTATGGCTTTAGTCACGTTAGCATCCACCGAAGAGAGCGAGGGGCTGGGAGCTTTGGGAGCCATTCTACCGGAGGCTGTGCCATCCGCAGAACCGGCAGAGTCACCTCTGGATCTGGGAGGCTATGAGGGAATACAGGGATGGGAATTTCAACCTCTTGTGGCTTCTCCCCACTCCCCTAACCTGGAAGCGTCCATACCTCTGCTGGAGGATATCTTCGGAAGTTTTGTTACTGCCGAACTGCAACCCGTAATTATAGATGGAGAATTGGTTGCTGATACAGCTGCGAGCGAGGAAACACTAGAAGCACCAGTAGAGTCACTAGAAGAAATTTTTGGCACCCAAGAAGTTGTCAATTTCCCCTGGCAAGAGGTCCAGGCATTACCCACACCCACGTATCAGCCAGATTTTGTCGGTGAGGAAGAGACGTTTGCTGCTGGATTGCAGCTGGATGAGTCAGCTCCAGGACAGCTAGTTTTAAAGGGAACTTCTCAGCTTAGCCAATATGCCAATGGCACTGATAACGTTACTGATTCAGCGCTTCATCTCAATCAGGCATCACCTCTGAATCGTCAAGCTGAAGCAGTCACTCCTAACCTGACAGTTCGAGTTGACACCGAACGACTGGAACGGATGAATAATCTGATGGGTGAGCTTGCCATTAACCGCAATGGTCTTTCTCTGCAAAGCGAGCAAATACAGAGAGCTGTTAAAAGGTTGCTCGGTCGCTTTGCCGGATTTCAAGACATTGTGGGAAAGTTGCGGCAGCTATCAGACAAGATGCTCTTACCGACTGTCAGTAGTCACTCGTCAGCAAGCGATCGTTTGCAGTCTACAGACTATGAACACAACTTTGACTCCCTAGAGATGGATAGATACGGAACTCTGCACACCGTAATCCAAGAAATCTTTGAAGACATGGTGCAGCTTGAAGAAGCAGTTGAGGATGTTGGCCTATTTGCTCTTGCATCTGAGCAAAAGCTGGGACAACAAAAACAAATGCTGAACCACCTGCGGGATGAACTTACATGGGCACGCATGCTACCTATTGGTGAAGTGTTACAGCGTTTTCCACGAATGCTGCGCGATCTATCAACCGCTCACCATAAACCTGTTGATTTGAGACTGATTGGTAAAGGTGTACTGGTTGACAAAGCGGTCTTGGAAAAACTTGGCGATCCGTTGCTGCACCTACTCCGGAATGCCTTCGATCACGGGATTGAATCTCCAGAGATCAGACGTCAGCGGCAAAAACCAGAGCAAGGCCAAATTGAGATCCGGGCTTACCACAAGGCAAGTCAAACCATCATTGAAGTGCAGGATGATGGGCAAGGTCTAAGTTTAGACCGTATTCGTAGTCGGGCGCTCGAACTTAAACTGTTGTCAGCAGAACAAATCTCTAAAGCTTCTAACGCCCAACTATTCGAACTCATTTTTGAGCCAGGATTCTCGACGGTAAAACAGGTCAGCGAACTCTCTGGAAGAGGAGTTGGACTAGATGTGGTGCGGTCCCAACTGCGACTGCTTAAGGGAAGCGTCACTGTAACATCTTCACCGGGAAAAGGCACGACCTTTACTCTGAAGCTGCCGTTAACTCTGACAATTACTAAACTACTTGTCTGCTTGGTTGGCACTACTGCCCTGGCATTACCCTCTGACAGCGTTGAAGAAATTGTCATTCCTAAAGCCGACCAAACTAAGCGATTAGGAACACAGCGGTTTTTGCAATGGCAGGGACAACTTATCCCAGCTTACCGACTGACTGACTTTTTGCGCTATAACTGTCCGCTACCCGAAATCAGCAGTGGTAAAGCTTTAACTGCGTTAGCCTCTCCTACAGGTTGGGCACCGCCGATGCTGATACTGCGCTTAGGTACACAAACTTTCACCTTGGAAATTGATAGTATTGTCGCTGAGCAAGAATTAACCATCAAACCCTTTGGGTCTGCGATCGCGCCTCCCAGTTTTACATACGGCTGTACTATTTTGGGGGATGGTAGTGTTATTCCGGTGGTCAATGTTAACGCTTTACTAGAATCAGCACTGCTAGGAACAGATGACAACGCGGCGGTTAGCAAGACCACAGCTACCGTTGAAACTGATGCGGAAGCGGATTT
>CAXUIV010000410.1:0-4919 GCA_964250875.1 uncultured bacterium | reverse complement strand
TTCATTGGCATATTTTGACGCAGATGTTGAAAGCCTGAGTGCATCTCCGCACTAATGGAACGAGCGATCGCTCTTGCGGTTTTGTCCTCCGGCCACCAGTGGAGTGTGGGAAATTGTTCAGCGAGGTATTCACAGATAGCCAGCGAATCCCAGACTGTCAGGGTGTCGTGTATGAGGGCGGGCACTTTACCAGATGGCGAATACTGGCGGATTTTGTCTGGTGATTCTGGTCTGTAAAGAGCAATGCGAACTTCATCGAAGTCCACACCCAATTGCTTCATTGCTAGCCACGGACGGAGTGACCAAGACGAGTAGTTCTTATTGCCAATGACTAGAGTAAGTTTTGTCATAATGTTGGTGCTTAAGTAATAATGCTTATCCTAGAGGCGTTCTATCAAAGAATCAAAGCATGACTTGGATAGTTTCTATCAATGGCATTCATAGAGCTTGTATTCGAGAACGGTAGAACGTATTTAGTACGAGCGATTGTGGCTGATAATACGAATCCGGCGATCATCCTCACGGTCTATCGAACCAGCCAGGTTGCTCGATATTGGAGGAAAGTATGAAAGTAATCTATGATACTGAAACCGATAGATTGCGAATTGTGTTAAGCGATGCCCCGATCGAGGAGAGCAATGAGGATTCATCGGGAATCATTTTGGACTATGATAGGGCTGGAAATGTGGTGGGTTTGAAGGTCCTCAATGCATCTAGTGCGAGTAAAAAATCCCTGATTGCTGGAACATATTGTCACAGATGTCAATTTGGCCTTTCGCCTTCAAGAATTGACCAAAAATTATGATTCACTATTAATTAGCCATCAGACTTTTTTGCAGCTACAGAACCCTAATCAGTACGCCATTCGACTTATTGAGCGGGTAAAAGTGAAGGGAAAATTAAATCCTGTGTCTGTTTTTGAAGTTTTTGATGGAGACCCACCGTACATCCACAAAGGTAAACTAGTTACGGCTAAAATATTTGAGAAAGCCTTATTGTTCTATAATCTGCAAAAGTTTAGTGAAGCGGAACAGTTGTTTGCTGATTGTTTAAGCCTTAACCCCGGCGATAAAGTCACTCAAATTTATTTAGAACGCTGTCAACGGCAGAGATCGACTGAAATAGCACCTTGTAAGTAGGGCTTGTATGACAATGTTCGCACGCCAGCCGCTTGTGGAAATGAGTTTACCTGAGGGAGTTTTTGGACGTCTCCAACGGACAAAAGATTTTGTCACTGAGGCTGCTCACAACCTCGCGGAATCTGTCCATCAGGGGAAGGATTCCGTGGCGGCAACAGCGGAGGACGCTGTCAACTCTGTTACTCACATAACGGATAAGACACCTGATATAGCGGCAACGGCGCAAAGAGCTGCCAATTCCGTCACAACGGCGAAGAGTGAGTCGGCAAAGATGCTTAACGCAATCACTCAGCAAGCCAAAGGTTCCCTCTCAGAGAACGTCGAGCGAACTAAGAGTTCTTTAGAACAGACGTTGCAGACAGCTCAAAAGTTGAGTAGCAAAACATCTGAAGCTATTCAAACGGGCATTAATTCCTCTATCGATCAGTGGCTTCAGACTCACCCCACAGTCTTCCGGCTGCTGCAACTCCTACTTTGGGCAGCCGAACACCCAATTGTGAGTCTAGTTGTTCTCCTCTTTGGCATCGCGATCGCCTGGAGCTTCATCAGAGCGATTGGTCGCTTGATTGATACAGTTGGGTGGTCTCTACTCCAAGCCCCGTTTAAGTTAAGTCAGTTGGCGATCAGAGTTGGCTGGCGATCGCTCAGCTTTAATAGCTCAGCGGTCAAACAGCTAGCGTCTAAGCACACTCAGCCCCCAATCTTACGGGGTGTAGATTCTCACCCGACTCATAACCATAAACGACTGGCAGAAATCGCAGCCAGACTAGAGGTCATTCAGAAAGAACAGCGCCATCTTCTAGAAGAAGTAGCAGCGCTCCTTGACTCCAAAGAAACACACATAAAAAACTGAAGTACCCAGGGCAACACTAAGTAACAACTTGGCTCCAAAATCTAAGATTTGAAACGGTATCACTTCTTCGGTACCCACTGCGGTAATCTAGATCAAGTGACCATTTGCGCCTGTCTCATTTGATTACTATGTCCACATTAGTCTCCAGTCCTCCCCGCACCATTCGCATTGGTTCCCGTAAAAGCCAACTCGCTTTAATTCAAACTCACTGGGTGCAGGAACAGCTCCAAAAATCCTTCCCTGATCGCACTTTTGAAGTTCACACCATGTCTACCCACGGCGACAAGATCCTAGACGTTGCCTTGGCCAAGATTGGAGATAAGGGTCTGTTCACGAAGGAACTGGAAATCGGCATGCTCAATCAGGAGATTGACTTCGCCGTGCATTCCCTGAAAGATCTACCGACTCGATTGCCAGAAGGCTTAGTTTTGGGGGTGGTGACGGAACGAGAGAATCCAGCCGATGCCTTGGTGGTTCACGCCAAGCATCAAGATCGGCAAATTGAAACTCTTCCAAGTGGGGCTGTTGTCGGTACCTCCTCCCTCCGCCGTCTAGCGCAGTTACGCCACCATTTCCCTCACTTGGCGTTTAAAGACATTCGAGGAAATTTGAACAGCCGGTTACAAAAACTGGATGCTGGGGAGTACGACGCTATCATCTTGGCAGTTGCAGGGCTACAGCGACTGGGAATGAGCGATCGCATTCAGCAGGTTCTGCCACCTGAAGTTTCTCTCCATGCCGTAGGACAGGGAGCTTTGGGGATTGAATGCCGTGCTGATGACGAAGAGGTGCTAGCGCTGCTGAAAGCGATTGAACATGTCCACACCCGCGATCGCACTTTAGCCGAACGGGCCTTTTTACGAGAACTAGAAGGTGGTTGCCAGGTTCCTATAGGTGTTAATACTCATCTAGACGGCGAGACGCTGACCTTAACCGGGATCGTCATCAGTGTAGACGGTCAAAAGATGGTGAAAGATACCGTCACTGGAACTGCTAGAGGTGCCGAACAGCTAGGAATTGAACTAGCTCAGCGCTTGCGGCAACAGGGAGCACAAGAAATTTTGGCTGAAATCTTTGCTGAGGTTCAACGCGGCTAAAGAAAGTTTTGAGTTTTGAGTTTTGAGTTGAAGAAGTTATGATTTTTGAGTGCTAAATTTTGAGTCAAGAGAGTAGCAACAAAACTTATAGTCAGTTCAAGCTTCAAAACTAATTCAAAACTCAAAACTCAAAACTCAAAACTTTAATCCTTAAGCTCTATGCGAATTTTATTTGTTGCAGCAGAAGCAGCGCCGATTGCCAAAGTTGGGGGTATGGGGGACGTCGTTGGTGCTTTACCCAAAGTCTTAAGAGCAATGGGGCATGATGTCCGCATCTTTATGCCTTTCTATGGCTTCCTGCCAGACAAGATGAAAATTCCAGCAACCCCGATTTGGCATGGTGATGCCATGTTTCAGTCGTTTGAGGTTTTTGAAGCAGTCTTGCCAGGAACTGATGTTCCTTTGTATCTGTTTGGCCATCCTGCCTTTGCCCCTCGGCGGATTTATGCCGGAGAAGATGAAGCTTGGCGGTTTACCTTGTTTGCCAATGGGGCTGCTGAGTTCTGCTGGAACTACTGGAAGCCAGAGGTCATCCACTGTCACGACTGGCATACAGGCATGATTCCCGTGTGGATGCATCAATCCCCGGATATTTCCACCATCTTTACGATCCACAACTTGGCCTATCAAGGACCGTGGCGGTGGTATTTAGAGAAAATCACCTGGTGTCCCTGGTATATGCAGGGCCATAATACGATGGCAGCTGCGGTGCAGTTCGCTGATCGCGTCAACACCGTTTCCCCTACATACGCCCAGCAGATCCAGACAGCTGCCTACGGTGAAACTCTAGAGGGCTTGCTGTCTTTCATCAGCGGTAAATTGTCTGGCATTATCAATGGCATAGATACAGAGGTCTATAACCCAGCCACCGACAAATACATCCCTCAAACTTTTACCGTCGATACGCTTGAGGACAAAAAAGCTAACAAGGTAGCGCTGCAAGAAGAAGTGGGCTTGGAAGTTAACTCTGGGGCTTTCTTAGTTGGCATGGTAACTAGGTTGGTAGACCAGAAAGGGATTGACTTGGTACTGCAAACGCTGGATCGGTTTCTTGCCTATACGGATTCCCAATTTGTTCTCCTAGGGACAGGCGATCGCTACTATGAGACTCAGCTGTGGCAAATGGCATCCCGCTATCCCGGTCGAATGGCGACCTACCTCCTCTATAATGATGCTCTATCTCGACGCATCTATGCCGGTAGCGATGCTTTCCTGATGCCCAGCCGGTTTGAACCCTGCGGTATCAGCCAGATGCTGGCTCTACGTTACGGATCAGTGCCGATTATTCGTCGCACTGGTGGCTTGGTAGATACTGTTTCACATCACGACCCCACCAAGCATACAGGCACTGGTTACTGCTTTGACCGTTATGAACCTCTGGATATGTATACCTGTATGGTCCGTGCTTGGGAAGGTTTCCACTACAAGCAGGACTGGCAAGGATTACAGCAACGCGGCATGAATCAGAACTTCAGCTGGAACGAGTCTGCCAAGGAGTACGTAAAGCTGTATAAGTCTATTCATGGTACGCCTGATGAGCCGGAGGAGCCACTGGCACTGCTAGACGCCAAAGAGCAGCTCGCGGCGGTAACTGGCACTTGACTCAGGCTCCCAGCTCGATTCGCTGATGTCCTGCTGTAGAGGTATCTGAATCACAAACTCCGTACCCTGCCCATGCTGGCTAAAGCAGTGCAGCTGACCGCCGTGTTTCTCCACGACAATTTGATGGCTAATGGATAAGCCAAGACCTGTGCCGACACCAATTGGTTTGGTTGTAAAGAACGGGTCAAACAGTCGCTGCTTCACTTCCTCAGTCATTCCTGGCCCATT
>CAXUIV010000409.1:0-4940 GCA_964250875.1 uncultured bacterium | reverse complement strand
CCCTATCAGCCAGAAATTGCCCAAGGACGACTAGAGGCACTGCTGAATTTTCAAACCTTGATTATTGATCTGACAGGACTAGAAATTGCCAATGCTTCTTTACTAGATGAGGCTACAGCGGCAGCAGAAGCCATGACCATGAGCTATGGTCTCTGTAAAAGTAAGGCAAAAGCTTTTTTTGTCTCTAGCAACTGTCATCCCCAGACAATCGCAGTTGTGCAAACCCGTGCTAGACCCCTAGGCATTGATGTCATAGTGGGCGACCACGAAACCTTTGCGTTTGACCAGCCAGTTTTTGGGGTACTTCTGCAATACCCTGCCAGTGATGGCACGATTTATGACTACCGAGCTTTTGTGGAACAAGCCCACGAGCATGGGGCTTTAGTCACAGTGGCAGCAGATCCCCTAAGCTTGACTTTGCTGACGCCTCCGGGAGAGTTTGGGGCTGACATCGCGGTGGGCAGTACTCAGCGCTTTGGTATTCCCCTGGGTTATGGCGGTCCTCATGCAGCCTACTTTGCCACCAAAGAGGAGTATAAGCGGCAGGTTCCAGGGCGGATCGTGGGTGTATCTAAAGATGTGCATGGCAAGCCAGCGCTGCGGCTAGCGCTGCAAACCCGCGAACAGCACATTCGTCGCGACAAAGCCACCAGCAATATCTGTACAGCCCAAGTTTTACTGGCTGTCATGGCTGGAATGTACGCGGTTTACCACGGTTCAGCAGGTCTGAAAGCAATTGCTGAAAACATCCATCTGCTAACAGCGATGCTGGCAGCAGGACTAAAGCGGTTGGGGTATGTTGTGGGTTCAGATCCGTTCTTTGATACGGTGCGAGTGGAAACAAATGAGTGCGGAGTGCGGAGTGCGGAGTGCGGAGTTGGCAATCGCAACTCCAAACTCAAAACTCTAGAAGAGCTTTTAGCCGCTGCTGAGTCGCGACAAATTAACCTGCGGATTCTGAATGACACTACAGTGGGCATCAGTCTAGATGAAACGACAACAGTTGAAGACCTGCAAGACCTCTGGCAAATCTTCGCGCCTGAGTCTTCCCTGCCCTTCACTGTTGAAGAACTAGTCAAGCAGGTTGAAACTGACTTTAAAACTCAAAACTCCCCACAAGGGGGCATACCCAAAGGGCACACAGCAGCAAAACTCAAAACTCAAAATTTAGCTCGCACCAGCACCTATCTAACCCACCCCGTCTTTAACCGCTATCACTCTGAGACTGAGCTTTTACGCTACATGCATCGTCTTCAGGCTAAAGACTTGTCGCTTACCACATCAATGATTCCTTTAGGATCATGCACGATGAAGCTGAATGCGACTGCCGAGATGATGCCGGTGACATGGCCGGAATTCGGCAAGATTCACCCGTTTGCCCCTTCGTCGCAAACACGGGGCTACCAAGTTTTGTTTCAGCAGCTTGAGGAATGGCTGGCTGAAATCACTGGCTTTGCAGGTATTTCTCTCCAGCCGAATGCTGGTTCTCAGGGCGAATACACCGGACTACTTGTGATTCGGCAATACCACGAACAGCGGGGCGACGGTCACCGCAACATCTGTCTGATCCCGCAGTCGGCCCACGGAACGAACCCCGCTAGTGCGGTCATGTGCGGGATGAAGGTGGTCGCGATCGCCTGTGATGCCATGGGCAACATTGACCTGGACGACCTCAAGGCCAAAGCGGAAAAACATCACAATGAACTCGCTGCTTTAATGGTCACTTATCCTTCTACCCACGGTGTATTCGAGGAGCAAATCAAGGACATTTGTGCCGTTGTCCACGATCACGGTGGCCAAGTCTACATGGACGGAGCAAATATGAATGCTCAGGTCGGGCTATGCCGTCCAGGAGACATCGGGGCAGACGTCTGTCACTTGAACCTGCACAAAACCTTCTGTATCCCTCACGGAGGTGGTGGACCTGGAATGGGACCGATTGGCGTCATGTCTCATCTCGTACCGTTCCTTCCTGATGTGTCACTTGTCAACCAACAATCAACAACCAACAACCAGCCAACAAAATCAATTGGTGCCGTCTCCGCTGCGCCTTGGGGTAGCGCCAGCATCCTGACGATTTCTTGGATGTATATCGCTATGATGGGTGGATCTGGGTTGACGGAGGCTACCAAAATTGCAATCCTCAACGCCAACTACATTGCTCATCGCTTAAATCCTCACTACCCCATTCTTTATAAAGGTAAAGCGGGTTTGGTCGCCCACGAGTGCATTCTGGATCTGCGATCACTGAAGAAGGTGGGAATTGAAGTTGATGATATTGCCAAGCGCCTGATGGATTACGGCTTCCATGCCCCAACTGTTTCTTGGCCTGTTGCAGGGACGATGATGGTGGAACCAACAGAAAGTGAATCGAAGGAAGAATTAGACCGTTTTTGTGATGCCATGATTGCGATCCGCAAAGAGATTGCGGCGATTGAATCGGGTAAAATGGACGCTCAAGATAATCTCTTAAAGAATGCCCCCCACACCGTAGAGAGCTTGCTAACTGCGGAATGGCACCATCCCTACGAGCGCGAACAAGCTGCTTACCCCGCCCCCTGGACCCGCGAACACAAGTTTTGGCCAGCAGTCGGACGCATTGATAATGCTTTTGGCGATCGCAATTTTGTCTGCTCTTGTTTACCTATGGAAGCATACACAGCGGGTGCGTCCCAGTTTTGCAAGTCTTAAGTTGAGAATTGCCCATTGAGGTAGGCATAGCGGTGTAGCAGGACTTGAGGGACGTTGGCCGTTGAAATTGGTTAACCGCCGCTGAACCGCGTCGTTCTGCTGCTTGCGTCTCGGTGGCCGCAGTAAAATACGGATCAAGATGGATGAAAGATTAGATGTGCAAATCCGGCTCGGCGCTCAACGCTCTTTATGGGGCCGAGTGCCGCCATCTCTTCTTGCGGTGTCGGTTGACATTGACGAACAGAAAGTTTACTTCCGCTGCATTTTCGATGGAGAGCCGACAGAATACGATTGGAAACTTATGTCTGTAGCCGCTACCGAAATCATTGCCGATTTTCCCGCGCCATATACAATTAAAGAGGAGTATCCTACAGTCAAAGCTCCGAACAAAATGAGCCATCTCAAGTATTTGATTTACTTGAGGCACGAGAGACAGGATTGAAATCTGTTGAGTGATGCGATGATCTTGAGAGATCAAACTATACCACTCTTTCTTGAAGCGTGTCCCTCCTTCGGCGAAAAGTGGAAGCAGCATCGCGCCTTTTATGGAGATGAGGATTTGCTCTATGTTGACTTGGGGAAGTTTGCGCACCACCTTGTGGAGTTGCATAGAGTTGGTCGTAGGGATGAATTCCCGGCAGTGTTTGAGGTTATCGAAAGGCTTCATCTTGAAGGTGATGCCTACGTGAAAGAGTCCGCAACAATTGGGATGCTCGAAGACATACAGAATGTGGTGAGGAATTGTGACGTCAATCCAGAGGAGTTTTCTGTTTACCTAAAACCGGAATCGATGAAATGGTGGCGGCGGCTGAATGATTTCTGGGATAGTAAGATTGCATATGTAGAAGCTGCGACGGACGAGGCATAACAACCGCATGAACCTAACCGCCATCCAGCGTGCTTTTTATTCTCAATCACTTGTGGCGGCAGGTTATGTGGGGCGTTTATCCTTATGTTGATGACTAATGACTACTAACAACCAATAGCTAATTCCAACTCTTCCCTGATGGATGGAGGTGCGTAACCTAATTCAAAAGCCTTTGAACTATCCAAAGAAACATCAACTGGTCTTGGCGCAGTCATCTTGACATCTTCTTGTCGGCAGGCTTTCAATCTAGCTGTGGGAAGTTGCAGCACCTCTACCATCAAGCGCCCAAAATCATACCGCGATATGGGTTCTCTGCCACCTAGGTGAATACGCCCCTGAACTTTTTCTAGGGCTAATAGAAGTCCTTGAGCAGCAGTTTTGCCACCCACGGGCGTTCGGAACTCATCTATGAACAAACTTAGCTCTTTCCCCTCTCGCAGAGTTCTAATAAATGGCTGAATGAAACTTGTAGCTGTGGGTGTAGCTGCACCAAACATGAGTGGCATTCGACAAACTGCTGTTGCAGGATAACGCGACAGCATGCCGTTCTCTGCCATAACTTTTTGCTCACCATAGATGTTCACAGGACACACTGGGTCTGTTTCTTTGTAGGGAGGATTTAAGCCGTCGAAAACGAGATCTGTTGAGGTAAAAACGCAGGGAATATTCCGATCAGCGCTCAGTCCGGCAATGTTGCAAGATGCAGTGACGTTAATTAGGTATGACTCTTCAGGGTGGCTTTGACAGAAATTGGGTTTTGATTGAGCTGCGGTATGAATGACTGCCGCTGGTTGAAGTTCATCGAAGAGGCGCCTGAGTTCCTGAAAGTTCCTCAAGTCAACCTTTATCATCGTTACACCCGGATTCGACTCGGCAGGATGGGAGAAGTAGGTGCCGTAAACATCCCATGCTGTTGCTAGCTGGCAAAGGTGCCCTCCTAAAAATCCACTGGCACCTGTGATTAAAAGTTTTTTCATTTAATTTCTTCAGGTAAACAGAGTATAGTTGCACCTGTACCGACTAAAACGTTGTCTTTGGTAATACAGCGTACCTGAGAGCTAGGGATAAACCCCCTTTCTGCTAAAATTTCGTCTACCCTGTTGGCAACTGTCACCGTAGTAGTGACTTGGCCCATCTCTTGACTAGTTATGAGTGACATGACGAATTCCTGAGATACTGTACATTGATACAATGAACTGCACGATATCCCCACATTCACTTGAGCGTAAGGTAGGCCGATGACAAAGGTTAGATTTATCATGCATTATTGACAATTCACGGCTAATGGTAAGTCTAAAGAGGAGCAACGCCTACAAAAGGACCGCCGGGTTGAGGTTTCCAATTGCCATGTGGCTCCTCAGCCGATTCGTGGTTGTTGCTG
>CAXUIV010000408.1:0-4946 GCA_964250875.1 uncultured bacterium | reverse complement strand
CAACCATGAGCTATCCAAACCCTCTTGGTTACTGGGTTTCATGCTGTTCAACACATCCAGACCACCAAATCCTTGCAGGTGTCGAATCCCAGTTCGGTAGTTATTTCGAGAATCTTTCAAGTGACGAACTGCAAAGACTCCTACTTTACTGCGCTGGTGGTACTGAGAGCGGAGAGAACACGATCACAACTGTCGCGCAGTTGTCAGAAGGTTCGCGATTCCGCCTCATTCCCTTTCTGCACGAAGTCATCAACAGTCGGAGAGGTAAGTGAGCAATGGATGCAAACCCAGGAAAACAGCTCGGTAGCTGCCTTGAGGAGTTGACCATCTCAGACAAAACGCAAATTCAGATGACCCTCGCCATTTATGTTTGGTGTGCTGGACTTGACACGAAAGCAAGTTGGCACCGAGCGATTGATGATACGCCAATAAAAGCTTACTCAGACACTGCTTTCAAAGTGATTGAGCGACTTGAGGGCATCTCGCAGGATGATGCCCAAGATTTACTTGCTGTGATCGCCACACAAATTGCCTACGACTAACCAACTTTTGAGGATATAAACATGGATTTTCGTAACGCCATTACCAATCCCGCAGCTGGACACTCCCCCGCCGTAGACGACAAAGCACAGCAGTGGGGAGGTGTAGAGGGAGACATCCTCCACTACCTCAGTGATGTGCGTCAACTAGAAGAATTCGCCAATCGCGCCCATGATGCTGAGCAGTTGGCAGAATTCGTACAACCCTTTCTAGAAAATGCCCAAACTTACTTTGAGGCAATGCAGAAGGTAGCAGATGGGCAGCTGCAATGGACTGACTTGAGGGCCAAGTTTGGAGTCAAGACCGCTAATGTGATTCAGCGTATCAGAGAGATTAACGGGAACTTCGCAGCCGAGCTCGAAAGAGTGGATGCCAAAGACCACGCTGCTCTGACCAAGATTGAACAGAAGCGGCAGCACGGGTTACAAGAGATAGCCACCCAACTAGCGCAGGACTTGGAACTCCAAGCTTGGAAGCATTCACAAAATCTAGCTGGAATAGATCGCCGTGCAGCTATGGCAAGTGAGCGTCAAGCTATCTCTGCTCAAATTCGAGAACAGAGACAGTTGCTTATGGGACGAGTGAAGCACGGGGCCAGAGCGCTATCGCCATCTACTGAGCCAGTTTTACAGATTCCTGTCAATGTCAATCAGGGGCGATATGCCAGCTCGATTAGTGCGTCCGGTTCAGCACGCGGATTCTTGGGAGGGCTGGGCTCGACCTTGCGTAACTTTTGGCAAGGGATGAAGGGGTAAGAACATGGCTACTTACCAAATCCATTGCTCGGCCTGCGACTCAAACTACTTGGATGAATCAGATACAGCTAAACACGGTTGTGCTTACTGTGGGGCTGGCCCCAAGCGGGTGAAGGTCGAACCAACTACAGATTACGTTTGGGATAACAAGCAGCGTTGTTATGCAATTGTGAAGAAATAGGGAGATCGAGATGCTGCAAGAAAGAGATTCAACCGACACCGGCAGCATCTCCCCTTTTGTGCTGAGGGGAGATGTCAGCCAATCCAATCGCTCCTCAGCACGTCCAGAGCGACCAGAACAATCAGAACTACCAGAGAACAACCGCCATAGGCATTTCAGAGAGATTGGAAACTGGGCAGAATTAGCCACAGGTGCAACGGGTAGCGCTTCTATCTGCTTTTTGTTTCGTCTACTTAGTGTCGCGCCAGCCGGTTACTTTGTCGCCGCCCTAGTCGCTCACAGTTACTTCCTGGTAAGTGCAACCAGTGACGAACGGAAATCAATCACTCACCTGATGACTGGAGTAGCGACCGTGGGGAGTGCGATCGCGACACTGGGGGAGCCTGCATCTAAGTGGGGCATGGGGCAGTCAGAACTGCACGACTATCACAACGACTACCAACAGTTATACCCCAACTCCGTAGGGGATTCCAACCCTCTCATGCTTAGTGGGGCATTGCTACTAATCTTTGTTGCCTGCATTATGTGGGCGAAGGGAAATAAATGATAGAGCGATACGAAAGACTGAAGCAAACTCAAATTAGCAGAATGGGGCAGTGGTTACACGACCTACCCCATGACCGTAAACTCACCATAGCTGGGAGTGCTTTGGCGATCAGCTTGATTGGGACTGCGGCATCATTTGTCGGCAGTCAGACCCCAATGGTCGAGTATTGTCTGGTGACTCCCAAAGTCCGTTTATGCCGCTACCACATGGCTTTGAGCGACTGGCAAGGAGATATGGGCAAAGAAGCTCGGTCAATGGACGCTCAACTAGGCCGAGTGATTCCGCCTACGAATACCTACAAAGCACTAGAGAGTGCGATCGCCTGTCTGGGGTTTGGGTTAGCTACTGCTGTGTTCAGAGTGTTGCAGGAAGATGAGCGTCAAATAACCCAATTCCAAGCAGTTGAGCAGAAGCGAGATGCGGCGATCTCCGAACTGCTTGCAGCACATGAAGTACAGGCAGTTGCGCTAGAAAACCAGTTGACCACTCAGCAGGCTGAACTACTGGGCGATGTCGAGTTTAAAGTGTTGGAGCAGGATGCCCAGGATCAATTGTTCTTGGCCGAGACAGCGGGGATGTCCGACGACGAACGCAAGCAGTACTTGGAGTATCTTAAGGGCATTCAAACGCCCTATCAGCCAAGGTTGCAGGGACATTCGTTAGACGAGATTAACAATCCATCCGACAAGGTAGAAGGGGAGAATCAGCCAGTGTTGGAGGATGCAGCACTACAGACTCAGCCTCAGTCAGAATCCTTCAACCCTCTAGAACTGACTGACCTAAACCAGTTACCCAAGGCATTCCGGTATCTGCGAGAGTTTGTTTCCAACACCGCCCTAGTCCTTGGGTCACAAGGCAGCGGTAAGAGCTGGATGGTCCGTTTGTTAGCCTATCTCAAGAAACTGAGGGGTTATCGGGTGATTGTATTTGACCCAAACTCCAATCAGTATGAATGGCGTGGGATGGAGTTTTATGGCAGTTACGAAGCCATTGCCGGGATGATGGATTGGTATGTAGAGGAGGTGCAGCGCTTGTACGAAGCTTTCCGCCAGACCGAGATGACTGAGGAGGAATGGAGGAGACAACTCTGGAAGCAAGGGAAAACGATCGCCCTCATCTGTGAGGAGTACAGTACCTACGCTGATTTCATTGAGGACGCTCCACTTCTTAAAAAGTTTGTCAAGACTGCCAGTACCTTGAGCAGGAAGCAGGAAGCGCCGGTAACGTTTATCACGCACAACCTAACCAAGGAATGCCTCGGCAAAGTTGAGGGTGTGTTTGATATCTTCAAGCGGATGCAGCGCTTGACCCTGGATGTGCAGACTGACCCTGTGACAGATCAGCCAGTCGCCACGGGAACAGGTGTAATGAAACGGGTTGACTCTGATGAGGAAATTACCATCACCACACCTAAGTTAAGTGAGAAAATCATTGACTTCCGCAGCGAAGCAGACAGGTTAGGGGACACGCGCAATCGGCTAATTGAGTACGAAAGAATGGAAGGAATCACGGGTTCAGACTTGAACCCTGGTTCAGATGAGGCTGAACCGCTGAACCCTACCTCAGATGATGATTTCAGCAATTCCGAACCGGCTGAACCACGGTTCACGAGTCTCGGATTAACCCGTCAGGAAGCTATTTCGCTCATTAACAAACTGCGAACTGAACTCACACAAACACAGGTCATAGAACGCCTCTGGTCCTGTCGCAAAGGAGGTTCAGCCGCTTGGAAAGCAGCTGTAGCTCAGTTCAAAGATTTGATGGGAGAGCCTGACTCCCCTCGCTAAAATTCAGAGATCGTTATCAAATAGCGGCGGAGACGTTTTTCATTGGTGCCCTGGCTCTAAGTCAGGGCTTTCTTATTTATCTGGCTTCTGCGGTCGTGGCCGCACTGTGCCGCCGTCGATTGGTGGCGAAGTTGGCTTACTATATGTCCAGCCGTCATCAGTCTTGTTGGTCGCGCCATCCGGTCCGGCGAGCAGCTGTGCTATCTCCGCTAGCAGTTCGTCAGGGATTAGATCACTACCTTCTTGAGGTCTTAAGATTCTTGCCATTTGTCATCTCCAGTTCAAATAACTTGTTATTTTGCAGTATCACAGTAGATACTTAATGCAGTATTTACTGCATATTGTATTATGTCAGTTATCGCGTTTGTCAACCAAAAAGGGGGCTGTGCAAAGTCTACAACCTGTGTCCACTTCGCCTACTGGCTGGTCCAGCAGCGTAAGCAGAAAGTTTTGGTTGTTGATGCTGATGCTCAGCGCTCCTCATCTATTTGGCTTGAGTCAATGGATCTGAAAATTCCCTTTGAAGTTATCCAGTCGTCAGATGACCTGTTAGAAAAAATACCGGGGTTAGTAGGGCAGTGTGACTACCTGGTAGTTGACGGTCCCGCAGGATTATCTGAATCCACAAGGGCGATCTTATTTCGCACTGATTTAGCTGTAGTCCCTTGCCAGCCAACTGGTGTAGACCTGCGCTCCGCGTCGGATGCTGTCAGGTTAATTAGACAAGCGCAATCTGTTCGCAATGGCCCACCCAAAGCAGCTGTATTCCTTAGTCGCGCTACGAAGGGAACCAAACTACTTAGTGAAGCAGTGTCCTTGCTCAAAGAAACTGGGGTCCCCATCCTCCGAACAGTCATCTACCAAAAACAGGCGATCGCCGATACCTTTGGTCAAGGAGCTGTGGTCTGGGAGCTGGGAGGTAAAGCAGCGGCAGATTCAGCCCGTGAGTTTGAACGCCTGTTTAAGGAAATCATGGAGATAAGATACCGTGACACCTAAAAAGCCCCGAAAATCGCTCAACGATAGTCTAGCTTCAGAGTTCGTCTATGGTCTTAAGCAAGTGGACGAGTTAGATGAGGAGGAATCTCAGCCTGCACCACAAGCTCCACCCGCGTCACCTTCCCCCTTACCAGTAG
>CAXUIV010000407.1:0-4993 GCA_964250875.1 uncultured bacterium | reverse complement strand
AATTTGACGCTTGCCCGCTTGACTGAAGAGAGTATTAACAGACCAGCTACCATTATTAATTTTCACCTCTCCTAGCAGATGCGTGTCCTCTGCCAGGATTTTTACCTTAACAATAGGTTTAGCGGCTGTTCCTTTAAATCCAACTGGCTGGTTAATTTTGAGTTCCGCCCCATCAGTTGGACTCAAGATTCTCAACGGCGGGATACCAACAGCTAAAAACGGAATTCTAAAGTTTGAAAGAAAATTGGAAAACATATTACACTTCCTTCATGAAAATATCCAAATTATATAGCGATCCTAACCGAGTTCAAAACACTCCTCTGCGCTCTCTGCGCCCACCGCAAGTTTTCCGGGAGGCAGATCCCTTCGGGTAACGCTTCGCTTCGCCTTCGGCTAACGCAGTCCCCTGCGGAGGGAAACCCTCCTTCAAGGCTGTCTCACCACACCGGAAACTTGCTCTCAGCGGTTCGTTCACAAAGAAAACATCACTTCACCAAAACAGTGCAGACAGCAATTGCTACAGTCTATTGAAGAGACTTATCACCACAAAGAGGTGCCTATGAGCGCAATTCGGTTTGAGCAAGTGTCTCTGCAATTCCCAGGCGCATCCCAGCCAGCAGTGGATAATTGCAGCTGTGAGGTTGAGGTAGGCCAACTGGTTGTCATTTTAGGGCCATCGGGTTGCGGTAAAACAACGCTGCTCAAGATGGTCAATCGCCTGTATGAGCCGACCGCAGGTAAAATTTACCTGAATGATACTGACATTTTGCAGATGAAGGTGACGGAACTGCGCCAGCACATTGGCTACGTCATTCAGCAGTCTGGCCTGTTTCCGCACATGACGGTAGCTCAAAACATCGCCGTTGTGCCGGAGTTACTAGGTTGGCCAAGAGCAAAAATCCAGCCCCGCATCGACGAACTGCTAACGCTGATCAAGCTGCTGCCCGAAGAGTACCGCGATCGCTTCCCAGCTCAGCTATCTGGTGGGCAGCAGCAGCGTGTCGGGTTAGCGCGGGCGCTGGCAGGAGACCCGAACGTGATGTTAATGGATGAGCCTTTTGGAGCGATTGACGCCATCACCCGCACCAGCTTACAAGACGAAATTCTACGTCTCCAACGTCAGCTCAAGAAAACCATTCTGTTTGTCTCCCACGATGTCGAGGAAGCTCTACGGCTAGCTGACCGGATTTTGATCATGCAAAGCGGTCACATTGTTCAGTATGATACGCCATTTAACATCTTGACTCGGCCTGCCAACGCTTTTGTGCATGACCTGGTTGGGGCAGACGATATGGTGCGCCAACTCAGCCTGCTGCGAGTTGAGACCGCAATGATCGATATTCCGCAGCATCAGCAGCCTAATGCTGGACCCACAATCGCCCTGCATGACAACCTGCGCAATGCCCTATCTCTGTTGCTGCGTACAGGTGCCTCTGAACTAACGGTGCTAAATGAGCAAGCTGCTGTTGGTCTACTTAGCTTGGAACACATCCGGAATTCAGCCAGAATGGGAGCCAGCCTGTGAGCTATATTCTGAAGAATCCAGGAGTGGTTTGGGACAGAGTCCTTGAACATCTACAGATGGTCAGCTTCGCGCTGCTGATTGCCGTGTTGGTAGCCGTACCGTTGTCCTTGCTAGTTACCCGCTACCGCCAGCTCAATGTGCCTGTACTAGGGGCACTGGGCATACTTTACACGATCCCTAGCTTGGCGTTAATCATTCTGCTGGTGCCGCTCTTTGGTCTCAACTCCGATTCGGTTGTGGTGGCGATCGCGATCTACGCTCAGGTCATTCTAGTGCGCAACATCACAATCGGGCTACAGTCGATTCCGCCACAGGTTTTGGAAGCAGCACGAGGCATGGGGATGAATTCTTGGCAGCGCTGGTGGCGCGTACAGGTACCGCTGCTGATGCCCATCTTTTTAGCGGGTTTGCGTCTGGCAGCAATTGTGGGAATTGCAATTGCCACTATTGGGGCGAAGTTCGGCGCAGGTGGACTGGGCGTACTGCTGTTTGATGGTATTGCCCAAGCGGGGCGGTACGACAAAATCTGGGCAGGCGCGATCGCAGTAGCAGTCCTGGCATTTGTCATTAATGGGGCGTTACTAGCACTAGAGTGGGCATCTAATCCAGCCAGACGGATGCGGCAAAGCTCCAGAACGCCAGTATAGCGAGCCGAGCAAGGCACCTTTTCCAGTAATAACAACGATTGCGCTCTTCTGTCAGTTTAAGCCAGAATGAAGTAGCCCAAGTGACAGAAGGACTCAGACATAGAGATGACAAGTTCATTAGCGGATCGATTCTTTGAGAAACCGATTCTGAACTCACCTTGTGAGTATCCGCACCAAAGCTCCAAACTTCTGGTCAGTTAGGCGGAGTCCGTCAAGCCACCGAAGATCCCTATCGCCCTGAACGCAAGAAGGTGTTAGCTTTGATTCAAGCGAGAATGACCTTATCCTCTGTACTGAACTGACGCTGAGTAATTTGGCGCGAGTTGAGCTATGCAATTAGAAGACTACTTTGACATGCTTGCTGACAACGATATCCGGCTCAAAGGGACAAGGGTCGGAATCGAGACGGTTCTACACGACTTTCTCTATTGGAAGCGGACACCAGAAGAGATTGCACAGTCCTACATAACATTAAATTTAGAACAGGTGTACGCCACGATTCTCTATTACCTGCACAACCAGGAGATTGTCACTGAGTACTTGAATAACTGGCAAGAAAACGGCCAGCGAATGCGTGAGGAACAGCGTCTTAACCCTTCACCTGCTGCGTTGCGGTTGCGTCAGCTGAAAGTGGAACGAGATGCCATGAAAACCATTTATGAGCCTGAAATTTCTACTCGATGAGAACGTCGATCGAGTTTACAAAACTCAACTGCTTCAACGTGTACCCGATTTAACTGTTGTAATTGTAGGTGAACCAGTAGCTCCTCCAAAAGGGACGCTCGATCCAGAAATTCTCTGCTGGTGTGAGGAAAATGATTTTGTGCTAGTCACCAACAACCGCAGCACGATGCCTGTCCATTTGGCCGATCATCTCGAGCGACGTCATGTGCCTGGAATTCTGATCTTGAATGCCAATCTTAGCATTGGCAGAAATCTTAATGAGTTAACCTTGATTGCACAAGCATCATTTGATAACAAGTATCGAGACCGGATTGAACACTTACCTTTACTGTGATTAGGGTTTCGTTAGCTGAGTAAGCGCAAAGAAAGACACAAAGAAAGAGACTTTTGCAAGAGGGCTATTACACCCTATGTAGTAACAACAACGATTGCGCTCTTCTGTCAGTTTAAGCCAGAATGAAGTAGCCCAAGTGACAGAAGGACTCAGACATAGAGATGACAAGTTCATTAGCGGATCGATTCTTTGAGAAACCGATTCTGAACTCGCCTTATGAGTATCCTGTTCAACACTGGGACCTGGATGAGGATGGTCAGCCAACTAACCAGATTATTGCTAGAAGGCGACGTGCTGAGTTTATTACACCAATTCCCAAACCCAAGCGACGCAGACAGGCTCAGGGGATTCAAGGAGAACTGGTGCTTTACAGCGGCGATGGGCTGTCTAGTGAGGTGCAGCAATACGATCCAGCGCCAATTATTAACAGTATTCGAGAACAGGTGGGGACGTGGCGGCAGTTGCCCTCTGAAGATTGGCAAGTCACTCCAGAAACTGCTCGACTGCTGCAACACTGGCGGCATCATAGCTTTCAAGGGATTCGCCCTTTTTTCTGCCAGATTGAGGCGGTGGAGACGGCAATCTGGCTGGCGGAAGTTGCACCTAAGTTGGGGAAACGCGGCAAGGACTTTCTGGACTATATCGATAAAGCAAACAATGACGCGAATCCAGAACTGTTGCGGATCGCTCTGAAACTGGCAACGGGGACTGGTAAGACCACCGTGATGGCGATGCTGATTGCTTGGCAAACCGTGAATGCTGTTCGTCACCCTCAAAGCAAACGCTTTACGCGGGGATTTTTGGTAGTGACGCCTGGAATTACGATTCGCGATCGCCTGCGTGTTCTCCAGCCCAATGACCCCGACAGCTACTATACCAGCCGCGAACTGATTCCCAACGATATGTTGGCAGACATTGCCCGCGCCAAGATTGTGATTACTAACTATCACGCTTTCAAACTGCGCGAGCGGCTGGAGATTTCCAAGGTGGGGCGATCGCTGCTGCAAGGACGGGGCGAGGAACTGCAAACTCTGGAGACCGAGGGGCAGATGCTGCAACGGGTGATGCCAGAGTTGATGGGCATGAAGAACGTATTGGTGCTGAACGATGAAGCCCACCACTGCTACCGAGAGAAACCGCAGAATGAGGACTTGGAGGATCTGAAGGGTGAGGAGAAGGACGAAGCTAAGAAAAACAACGAAGCAGCCCGACTTTGGATCTCTGGGCTGGAGACGGTAAAGCGCAAGCTAGGTGTGGAAAGGGTGTACGACCTGTCAGCCACGCCATTCTTCCTCCGGGGGTCTGGTTACGCCGAGGGCACGCTGTTTCCCTGGACGGTGAATGACTTCTCGCTGATGGATGCAATTGAGTGTGGCATTGTCAAACTGCCGCGAGTGCCGGTTGCGGACAATGTACCAGGGGGTGAGATGCCCAAGTTCCGCAATCTGTGGGAACACATTGGCAAGAAGATGCCGAAAAAAGGACGGGGTAAGGCAGGGCAGACCTTGGACCCCTTGAGTCTGCCTGCGGAACTGCAAACGGCTCTGGAAGCGCTATACGGGCACTACGAGAAGACATATCAACTGTGGGAGCAGGCAGGAATCCGTGTTCCTCCAGTCTTTATTGTGGTGTGCAACAACACTTCTACATCTAAACTGGTGCATGACTTTATTGCTGGGTTTGATCGCGTTCAAGAGGATGGCAGCATCACATCTCATGCTGGCAGGCTGGCATTATTCCGCAACTATGACGAGCATGGCAATCGACTCGCCCGTCCGTACACCCTGTTAATTGATAGTGAGC
>CAXUIV010000406.1:0-5003 GCA_964250875.1 uncultured bacterium | reverse complement strand
CCCCATGCCCCATGCCCACTGGCACTAGTAACATCCTTGCCGCAAAAGAGTAGCAATCTCCGTCTGGCAGCGATCATTTAGTTCAGCCACCACAGTTTTTGCCTGTTTGCCCTGATACTGTTGCCGTTGCTGTGGCTTAATCCAAAAAGGGCGACCTATTAGGACGGCAATGCGACGATAAATCACCAGAGGATGCCAACCCGATTGATCAAACAAAGGCTCAGATGGGTCAAACAGACTCAGCAGCCTAAGCGGCACAGCTGAGCTACTAATTTCTTCTAACGAGGCAACCGCCACCGGCAGGATCGTCAAGTCCGGCACTGGTGAACGTAAAGCCAAGTGAGCAAATCCCCTTTGAAACTCGACCATTTGATTAGGCTGATTGAACTCCACCATCGGTTTTGTTCCCTCTGGAAACACCCCTACAACCTCCCCAGCCTGCAACAGCCCAATCGATTGCTTAAAAAAGCTTTGCTGCCGATGTTCTAAAGACTCTAGTGGAAAACATCCCAATTTTCCTGTAACAATCTCCCGCATCACTGGCACTTGCCCCATGTAGTGATGGCAAGCAAAGCGAATCGGACGCTCTATTGCCGTCATTAACACTGGCGCATCCATAAAGCTACGATGATTGCTCACCACCAGCACCGGGCCACTATGAGGGATACGGTCTTCGTAGTAGCGAAACGTTCGTGTTCCTACAGTTGAGAGGAACCAGCGAGAAATTTCTAACGGACTATTTGCACTCATGCGTCACAGGCATTAACATCAGCCAAAACTTAATCTCTTCTTAATCTCTTTTAAGATTTCATTACTCAGTGGAACGAGTATCTCAAGGCAGAAATGCTCCTACCTTGAGGCACTCATTCCCTCAAAACAAGTCGATTGCCTTTATCTTAGTATTTCTTAAGACATTACGGGTTTGGCGCTCCGTGCATTTCGTGCATCTCGTCCATCCCGTACCTGAACGTGTGAAGGATAAAGCGAACTATCTTACGGGATATAAAGTGCTGGTTCTTTTCCCATGCCCACTGCCCCATGCCCACTGTCCAACCTTAACAAGTAGCTGCTTATTCGCACCGATCTACTTAGTAAGTGTTCTACAGGTCTGGTATAAAGCTTCTACGAGAACGTTGTAAATAAAATACATACTCGTATCTGCTCAGGTATGATAAGAGACAGTTTTAGATTTTTTTTTAGTTCTGCATGCATTATTTTGATAAAACGCAAGAAACATTTGCCCTTACAACGCCGCTTTACTATGTAAACGACTTACCTCACATTGGCAGTGCTTACACAACGATCGCGGCGGATGTCGTCGCCCGATATCAACGCCTGCGCGGTAAACCAGTCCTGCTGATTACAGGTACGGATGAGCATGGACAGAAAATTCAGCGCACAGCAGAGAGTAAGGGGCGATCGCCTCAGAGCTTCTGCGATGAAATTGCCGCCGGTTTTGTGGCGCTTTGGCAGCAGTTAGACATTCAGTACGACCGTTTCAGCCGCACAACGAACCCCCGGCATGGGGCCATAGTTAAGGAATTCTTCCAGCGCGTGTGGGACCGGGGTGATATATACAAAGGCCAGCAGCAGGGTTGGTATTGTGTCGCTTGCGAGGAATTTAAAGAGGAGCGCGAACTTTTGGAGGGACACCGCTGCTCTCTGCACCCAAACAGAGAAGCGGAGTGGCGAGACGAGCAGAATTACTTCTTCCGGCTATCCAAATATCAAAGTCAGCTGGAGGAACTGTACCAGAAACACCCTGATTTTATTCAGCCAGAGAGTCGCCGCAATGAGGTGCTAAGCTTTGTCAGTCAGGGGCTGCAAGACTTTTCCATCTCGCGGGTAAACATGGACTGGGGCTTTCCTGTACCAGTTGATCCCAGCCACACAATTTACGTCTGGTTCGACGCGCTGCTGGGCTATGTGACAGCACTGCTAGACCCAGATAGCGAGCCAACTTTAGAGAATGCCCTCTCTAAGTGGTGGCCCATCAACTTACACCTGGTTGGTAAAGACATTCTGCGTTTCCACACCGTTTACTGGCCTGCGATGCTGATGTCAGCCCAGCTGCCAGTTTCAGGACGCGTGTTTGTGCATGGTTTTTTGACCAAAGACGGTCAGAAAATGAGCAAAAGTCTAGGCAACGTCATCGATCCCGTCGCTTTGGTCAACCGTTACGGGGCGGATGCTGTGCGGTACTACTTTCTAAAAGAAATTGAATTTGGTAAAGACGGCGACTTTAACGAAACGCGGTTTAAGAATACTCTAAATGCAGATTTAGCGAATGACTTGGGCAATTTGCTCAACCGCACGTTAAATATGCTGCGGAAGTACTGCGATTACAAGCTGCCTGATTGCTCGACTGAGGACATCCCTGCCGACCATCCTTTGAAGGCTGTGGGTTTAGATCTAGGCGATCGCGTTGGACAAGCGTATGAAGCATTAGCCTTTAACGCCGCCTGTGAGTCAATTCTGACTCTTGTCAGAGCTAGCAACAAATTCATTGATGAGCAGGCTCCCTGGGCACTGTACAAGCAGGGAAAGCAGCAGGCAGTCGAACAAGTGCTATTTACTGTCTTAGAGTCAGTGAGGCTAGCAGCCTACCTCCTGTCGCCTATCATTCCTAGCATTAGTACTGACATATATCAGCAGTTAGGCTTTGATATCGACTTTAACGATAAAGCCCAGATTTCAATCGCTGCCCCATTCTCCACTCACAGCGCTTGGGGGCTGCTGAGAGTGACCCAAAAGAATCTTGGTGAACCCAAGCCAGTCTTTCAGAGACTAGAATAACGTGAGGTATCATCTCAAGCAATCCTTTAACCAGGATCTTTACCTGAGCTTGAGGTCATCAAATACTCTAATAGTATAAAAATCTCTGCGGATGCCCTGCATGCAGATCACAGTTAGTTGTTAAGTCAGAATCAATCTTTTCTTCATAAAAATCCGAGGTATGACAACAATGTTAAACAATCTTGAAAAGGACACAGTATTCACGCCAGAGCAAGTCTTAGAAAACCGAGGTCGTGTCGCTATCTTTATCGATGGCTCAAATTTGTTTTATGCTGCACTTCAATTAGGAATTGAAATCGACTACACCAAGCTGCTGTGTCGGTTAACCGCTGGCTCAAGACTGCTGCGCTCCTTTTTCTACACGGGCGTAGATCGTACAAACGAAAAACAACAGGGATTCCTGCTGTGGATGCGCCGTAATGGCTACCGAGTCATTTCTAAGGATTTAGTGCAACTACCCGACGGTTCAAAAAAGGCGAACTTAGACGTGGAAATTGCGGTAGACATGATGGCTTTGGTAGACGCCTACGACACAGCAGTATTAGTGAGTGGTGATGGTGATTTAGCCTACGCCGTGAACGCAGTCAGTTATCGCGGTGTTCGCGTAGAGGTCGTCAGTCTACGGTCAATGACGAGTGACAGTTTGATCAACGTCTCCGATCGCTATATTGATCTAGAAGGGATTAAAGAAGATATCCAGAAAACTCCTCGCCAAAGCTACACGTACCGTCCATTATCTGGCTTGAGTTTAATGGATGATTCTGAGGATGGCAGATCGATGTGAATAAAGGGGGCATGGGGCATCGGGCACTGGGCATGGGCCATATGGTAATCCTAAATCCATTTGCCAACAACCCGTAGAGACGTTACATATAACGTCTCTATATAGGTGTTCAAATAGGACTGCTATAGAAAATAGGGCATGAAGATTTGTTCCATGCCCCATGCCCTATGCTCTATGCCCTACGCCTTCTGCCCTTTCTTCGGTAAAGATTAAAGCATGAAACACCTCTTTCTTTTTTCTGCCATCTTGCGCCAGAGGGCACTGACATTGCTCTTTGTAGCAATGTTATCAGGGCTATCGAGTTGTGGAGGTCAAACCCTTAACCACACAGCGAAAAAACTGGCTCAAGACACCTCAGTACAGAACTTTGAGGGCAACCTAACTTTCAACGACGTAACCCTAGATCAGTTTGATGAACAGGGACGACCTGTCTGGAAAGTCAAGGCGCAACAGGCCGTCTACAGCAAAGACAAGAAAACTGCTCAGGTCCAAACTCCTGTGGGCGCATTGTTTCAAGACGGCAAACCGATCTACAACATCACCGCACTCAAGGGAGAAATCCAGCAGGATGGTAAACAGCTGTTTCTTAAAGGCCAGATTGTTGCCACAGACCCTCGAGACGGTTTAGTACTGAGAGGTTCGGAACTAGAGTGGCGACCCAAGGAAGACTTACTGATCGTCCGCAATCATTTAATCGGCAACCACAAACAACTACAGATAGTGGCTCAAGAGGCGCGAGTGTTTAGTCGGTCTTCTCGCGTGGAATTACGAGGTCAAGTTGTAGCCATTGTTACTGATCCCGCCATGAGGGTACGAACCGAGCATTTGATTTGGCAGATTCGAGAGCAAAAGCTAAATGGCGATACCGGGGTGCAAATTGACCGCTACCAAAACCAAACAGTAACAGACCGGGCAGCGGCAAACCAAGCTGAAGTCGATTTAAAAAGTAGAATTGCTACGCTGAGACAAAATGCTCAGCTAGCCTTGGTTGACCCACCGCTCCAAGTAGCCAGTAACGATCTGAATTGGAACCTAAACGCCCAAACCGTAGTGGCAGATCAGCCAGTGCGAATGGTACAGCGCCAGCACAACCTGACTGTAACTGCCGATCGAGGCCGGATGGATTTGCAGCAAAAGATTGTCTATTTGGATAGCAACGTCTACGGTGTAGGGCAACGTGGTCAATCTCTTAACGCCACTCACCTAATTTGGTATCTCCCAAACCAGCTTGTCGATGCCGAAGGCAATGTCGTATACCACCAAGCCGAACCTCCTGCAAGTTTTGTTGGCCAAAAAGCCGTCGGTAAACTTCAAGACCAAAGCATCGTAGTCAGCGGCGGCATCAGCGGTAGCAGAGTTGTGACAGAGATTGTTCCATAGGGCAGTGGGCATAGGGCATGGGGCATAGGGCATAGGGCATAGG
>CAXUIV010000405.1:0-5004 GCA_964250875.1 uncultured bacterium | reverse complement strand
TCGGCAAAAACGTTGAGTATAACCAGTACTCTCAGCGTTCTGAACCGATCGCTCTCAAGAAACCTCAAGGAAAGCTGAGGATTTTGATGGCAGGCGACTCTGTTCTCAATGGTGGTAATCCAACAGATCAAAAGCAGACCATAACTGAACTTTTTGAGGCTAAATTGTCTGCTGCTGGGCATCCAGCAGAAGTACTCAACGCCTCTGCTGGCTCTTGGGGATTTGGCAACGAATTAGGTTATCTACGCGAATTCGGCACATTTGGGAGTGATGCGTTCATTCTGGAGATTGGCACCAACGATCTGGCTAAAGCCACCAGCACTAGTGCTCCTGTGGGGCACCACCCTGCTTTTCCCACCCACCCTCCACTTTTAGCAATTCAAGAGGCTTGGACTCGCTACGTTTGGCCCAAATCATTAGAGATCTTCGGATTTAACTCTCTCTCTTCTGATTTCTTGTCACCCTCCTCGTCTCCAGAACCTGATCAGCAGTTTCAGCAAAATATGCGAATTTTAGAAGCCATTGTGACGCTAGTTCGAGCCGAACACATGCCAGTTTTTGTTCTGTTCGTACCTGAAGTTTATAATCTAGTTCCGAGCTATTCCCCACCTAAGTACAAGTCTGAGTTATTTCGGCAGTTAAAGTCTTTACAGGTTCCGGTAATTGACGCTCAAGCAGCCTGGTCAAACCTGCCGAAGACAACAGTAGAGACTTATTTTCGAGACGGCGTACACCCAACTGAGCGAGCGAATCAAGCGGCATCTGACTTGCTCTTTCAACAACTTTGCGTTGTTGGTCAGTGGTCAGCCTGCTTAACTAAGAAGATTTCTCTGTCCTCACAGTCTTACGGATTAACCAGTTTTTGATTTTCGTTTCAGCAAAGAACCGGCACCAATAGCACCAACAGCTAACAACCCCAAAGCTGACGATGGTTCTGGCACTGCTGTATCTACAGTGTCATAAGATAAAGTGCCCTGAACAGAAAGGAATGCCCCATCATCTGCGCTGTCTAGTCTGGCTGGTGCTGCTGGATCAGTAGTAGCTGTGTTGTTCTGCCAAAACCTCAGAACGTTCTGGCCACTGTGGAACAGGCTTTGGTCGTCAACCGCAAAAGGCGCAACGCCTGAGATGAATGACTTTGAAACATATTTGAAGTTCGCATCCATCATGACTCCTGGCATAGGAGTGGTGAATTGGCCGTAGTACGGAGTAAAACTACCTAATTCTGTCCTATTAAGGGACAAAGTAGCACGGTCATTGGCATCAATTGAGTTGAAGTTGAGTTTTACGTTGGTTGCTCCTGTTGGTAAGTCAAACGTGAAGTATAGAAACGTCACACCTCGATAGTTGGGCATACCAGCAGGAACGTCTGGACCATAATGGTTATTTGAGAATAAGTCACCTCCAGCCATAATCCAGGTCCACGAATCCCCAGAAGTGTAGGCTTGGTAACGGGGGTTGGCGAAATTACCCGTGTAGTTCCAGGTAAAGGCAGGGTCTGGATTGCCCGAACTGACTCCGGGCTTTCCACTAGTACCAGTATTTATAGGAATTGTGAAGGCGGCCTGAGCTGGACTCGTTATTCCTGCCACTAGTGCTACAACGGCAGATCCTAATAGCAAAGATATAAGCTTCATAGTATGTTGAAGTGCCCGGATGCTCCGGCAGTGTTGTTCGAGCAAAGCTTAGCTCTCAGTCCCCCTACCAAGACATCGGTAAAGACACAGAGATCAATCAGTCTGTATGCAAGGCGTTTGTGGAATCTACGGCTGTCGATTCAATCAATTGCGTGTGATAACTCTATGCACTTGGACCACTACACCACCGGCACCTACACTCCTGGCGCTCCCTACTGGAAACAACTCCTGTGGTACTTTCTCGGAGACCCACTGGTACGGAGTCATCTGTTGCCCTTTTCTGGCTTTAAAGTTTGGACTCTGCGTCGCTTCGGCTCAAGCATCGGTCAGCAGGTGCGAATTAAACCAGGCGTGCGGGTGAAATTTCCCTGGCGGCTGACGGTGGGCGACTACGTTTGGATTGGAGAGAATGCTTGGCTCGATAACCTGGCTCCCATTACGATTGAGAGTCATGTTTGCCTGTCTCAGGATGTTTATCTCTGCACCGGAAACCACGACTGGAGCGATCCAGCGTTCAAGCTGATTCCTGCTGCTATTCATATTGAGCAGGATAGCTGGATCGCGGCACGGGCTGTGGTTGGACCTGGCGTCACCGTCGGTCGAGGTGCTGTTCTCAGTCTAGGTAGTGTCACTGGGCGATCGCTCCAGCCCATGACCATTTACATTGGGAACCCCGCTCAACCACTTAAACAACGTGTTATTGTTGCTAGCTCTAGGCGAGACATTCAGAACGAAGGGTAAGGTTTAACTCGCAATTCTACTTAAGTAGGTTGCCTCTCCCAGCATTCTTGACAAAATAAATACGTACAATTACACTGTGCAGAAAGGCATTGCTTACTATATGGGTATGTACCGAAGTATAAGCTGTACGAGATAATACATACAGTATAGGTCTCACACTGCATCTTTTTATCCAGTACTTTGGGAGTAAACTTATACAGTTGGGAATTTTAAGCGCGATTGAAGTTATTTTTAAAAACTCCTAAATGTATCTGGGTTTACACGCTATAGGCTAGTAAAACTCGGATTGGGGAAATGCATGCCCAAGATCAAACCAGGGATCGGTACCGTACACGAGAGGAATACAAGTCGCGTAAAAAGAAAAACGCCAGTTAGGCTGTCAATCTTCACCCAATTTTACCCGCCTGACTTTGCGGCCACAGGGCAGCTGATTGAAGAACTAGCCGCTCACTTAGGACTTCAAGGCTTATACGTTCACGTTTTTACAGGGCAACCCGGCTACGCCTTTCAAAAACACATAGCACCACAGATCGAGAGTTCAGGTCAAATATTGATTCGGCGATCGCGCATCGCTCGAATTTGGCCAGCGCGGATTCGTGGCAAAGCCATCAATGGCCTCATCTTTTGCTTGCGTTCGGCACTGCATCTGCTGAAGGCTGCTGGTCGTGGTGACATTTTGCTTTTGACAACTGCCCCCCCTTTCTTACCAATTCTGGGATTCTTGGCCAATCTCTGCTTCGGGGTACCCTACGTTTGTCTCCTCTACGACTTGTACCCCGATGTAGCGGTTGAACTAAAGGTCGTTCCCAGCCGCCACTGGACAGTCAAGCTCTGGGATCTGATCAACCGCTGGAGCTGGAAAAGAGCCAAAAGCCTAATCGTCCTCAGTCCCACAATGAGAGCGCGTGTGGTAGCCAAATGCCCAGAAGTCGCTGACAAAATATCTGTCATTCACAACTGGGCTAATCCAGACTGGATTGTGCCAATTGCCAAACAAAACAACTGGTTTGCCCAGAAGTTTGATCTGGTTGACAAATTTACCGTGCTTTACTCTGGCAATATGGGTCGCTGTCATGACATGGACACAATTCTGGCCGCAGCATGGCTTTTGCAAGACCAACCAATCCAGTTTGTCTTTGTGGGCGATGGGGCAAAACGTCAAGTTTGTCTGGATAAAGTTAACCGCTTTAGCTTAGACAATTGCCTGTTCCTACCGTATCAAGAGAAGCAGTCTCTTCCCTACTCACTGACCGCTTGTGACCTGTCTTTAGTGAGCGTTGGTTCTGGAATGGAAGGGTTAGTTGCTCCTAGTAAACTCTATGGCACTCTAGCCGCTGGTCGTCCCGTTGCGGTCATCTGTGAGCCGCATTCATATCTACGCTCCACCGTAGCTGAGGCGAATTGTGGTGCTGCCTTTGACAACGGGGACGGGGTGGGCCTTGCTAAATTCATCCATCGACTGGCTACCAATCCCCATCTGGCTCATCACATGGGCACTGCTGCACGACGCTACCTCAAGAAGAACTTCACGCCTGAGATTATTGCCAAGCAGTACTCAACTTTACTGAATCAGGCGTTGTCTAACGCGGAGCCTGCTGAACGTCAAGATCACGATTCAAATTTAAAACATTGACTCCTGGTTCGCCAAAAACCCACAAAAATCTATCCTCTGTGTGTTTATCAATCAAAGAGTTAATGAGGTCTGTGGATAAGCCACGGGTACGAGCGACCCGTTCGACTTGAGCCGAAGCTGCTTCTCTCGTAATGTGTGGGTCTAAGCCAGAGCCAGAGGTGTAGACCAAATCAGCAGTCGGTGTAATCCCAGCCTTTTGCAGTTTGTCTATGTCTGACTGAATCCGTTTCAGCAGGTCTGGCTCGTTTGGTTTTCTGTGTTTGAGCAGCTTTTTAGTACTGCTGGGAGCGAGGTTGCTAGCACCAGAAACGCCCGTCTTGAGGACGTTGTCCTGATCGTGTTTAGGATTCGCTGTACTGTAATCAATCGTACTAGGACGTCCGTGGAAATACCGTGCAGCAGAGAACGGTTGACCAATCAAAGCCGAACCCACCACCTTTCCCCGCAAATTTTGCACTAGACTCCCGTTCGTCTGGTACGGAAAGAATTTTTGACCCACCCAAAGGGCGATCGCCGGGTAAATGATTGCTGTCAGGACCCAAAGGACCAGAACCATCCGAATTGCTCTGGTAATTTCTCTAAAAATAGACATTAAAAGCGTCCCTTTAGCGACATCCTAAACTGTCTCGTGTCGCTACACCAGTTACTGGATTCACACCATCTGCCCGTTGACAAAGCTGAGCGACTTGATAGCGGTCGATGAGGGCGTCGGTAAAGTCAGCGCCAGTAATGATGGCATTGTAGAATCTAGAGCGAGTCAAAGTCGCCTCCTGAAAAATGACATTGGTCAGGTTGGCACCATCCAGCGTTACGCGGTCAACCAGAGCGCCAGTCAGGTTTGCTCCTGTCAAATCGGCATCTAGCAACACTCCCTTCGTCAAAATAGCATTGGTTAAATTAGCCCCTTGAAAGTTTGCCCGCCGCATCTCAGCCGCCACAAAGACCCCACCCACTAAATCAGAGTTGGCAAAGTCGCGGCTTTCTAAATTCGTA
>CAXUIV010000404.1:0-5015 GCA_964250875.1 uncultured bacterium | reverse complement strand
TGGACAACATCAAAGCCCAACTGGATTTGGTGTTGTTGGCACTAGAAGCTTTAGCAGGTATTGGTTCTGAAGCCATGCTGCAAGCAGCAACCCAGTTGAATCTAGAGTCAAGAGTGCCAGACCGTGTGGCCTTGTGGCGACTCCGTCAATCAAGTCCATTACGTCAAGGTCAAGGAGGGCGGAAGAAGCTGGATGTAGAAGAAGCACGGGCACTGGTTTTAATCAGCTGCTATCTTGCTAAACAGCACCAGGAGTTGATCCGTCGCGCCGTTGCCCTTTTAGAAAAGATGGCAGAGAGCAACCAAGAAGTGCATAAGACTGCTTTACTAGGAGACTATCTTGATGCCTTCAGTAATATCTATGAAGAGCGCATGGAGGATGGCGATCGCATCTCAACTGATTCCCTAACTCATCTAGCGCTCAAACTTTTAATCGATTTGCTATTTTACAGCGGTCCTGGTGGTCACCGCCGTTTTTGGTTGGCACTCTTAGACCGTTCCGCGATGCTGTAGGGGCGATCGCCTAGTCGCCTCTACACAAGCCTCGACAAACTTAAAACTCTCAAACATACAGACGTCATGGCTCTGTCTAATTCAGTCCTACGCCGATACACTCCGCCAACTTGTACACTGCAAATCATTGCTCGTAGTTCACCCTTGTCCCGCTGGGCAGGGCGACCAGTGCTGAAGCAGTTGCGCTTTGAGCTGCATCTTGATGACCCGCAACTTTCCGAGGATCAAAAATTTAACATTCAGGGTGATGGCGAGCAACTCGATACCCTGCACGCAGAACTCACTAACTACGTGCAGCATTTGCTCAATCAATCACCGGATCATCTCAGTAATGTCCTCTCAGGACTAACACCTACACACCCAAGTACCGTAGATCCCTCTAATCCACAAGTTGATGCCTCCCAAGCTCCGGATGAAGCATCCTCAGCTTCATACCCTACTCATGCTTCTGCCCTTCCTAGCTCAGAAGAGGTAGTTCCTAGAGAATCCGATAATACAGCGAATAACAAGCAAATACATTTAAGTCAAGGCAGGGGGCTAACTCATAACCTCTTTTTAGGTCCACTGGCCACTGAGACAACTGGGCCTGTCATTCCGCTGGGCACCCTAGAAATATTTGATTTGGTGACCGCACTAGATGAATATGCCGCTGACATGGTAGCGCTGCCCGCTCCAAGTCGTAGGTTTTCTGCCCCGCCTGCTTGGGTTAGTATCGCGGCCCTCGTGCTGGTAACTGCGGGCTTATCGACGGCGGTAGTGCAATTTCTCGACCGGCAACACTCCCAGCAGCAAGTGGCTACAAATGCTGTTCCTCCAGACTCAAGCGATAATCAAATTGCTCAGCCTTTTTTTTTTATTTTTGGTGGACCACCGATATCTACACCAGAAACATTACCCTCAGCAGCGCTACCGCCATTAGGTGCCCTTCCGCCTGCCAGTTCCAGACTTCAACCGAGGACTTTACCTCGGGCAAATCTAGGTTTTAATGGTACTTTAGGAACTCCAGGAGGACTACAAGTTCAAAGGACTCCAGGTTTTCCTAGTATTCCACGTCCTGGAGCAGGACAAGTTTTCACAACCACTCCCATTCGCCCTGAATTACCCCAAGCTCCTATTTTTATTAACCCAAAAGTGCAGCAAAACGGTGTATATAGTCCGTTTAAACCAGGCGTCTCCGTCCCTAGAGGGGCACGAACATCTAGTCTTCCAGATGAACAGCTACCAGGCACAGCCAGAGCCTTACCTTCGCTTAGCCCTGCCAATCCTGATTTGGCGATGTCTTCACCAGCAGCTAACGGCTCTACCGCAGCAAACAATGCGGCCACGCTACCAGGAGGGAGCAGCACCCCAGCCAGCCCCAAAGAACCAAAAAGCACAGCATTTGACACCATTCCGCAGGTGGCAGAAGCTAGAGAATTCTTCGAGCAGCGTTGGAAACCGCCCTCAAGTCTGACGCAGACTCTGGAATACAACTTGATATTAGATGTTGATGGCAAAATTCAACGAATCGAGCCACTTGGCCAAGCAGCAAGAAACTACATTGACCGCACTGGTATGCCTCTAATCGGTGAACCCTTTGTCTCACCTAATAAAACCGGACAAGCTGCAATAATTCGCGTCGTTCTAAGCCCTGACGGCAAGGTTCAGACTTTTGCGCAGTAGAAGAGGATTAGAATTCTGCAACGCCGGAAAATCCTTGTGAGCTGCTGATCTGAAAAGTATCGGATTCGAGTGGTTGTGTAAATCATTTACCCAATTGAAACAGAAAGCTTCGGTAAGACTAACAGTTCTCCAATACCTAGCGGTGTTCATGGGGCTACTGTCTGCTTGTCATTCACACACAATTGCTGAGCGAGATTCTCAGAAAGTCACCATCACAATATCAAATCCCCCAACACGGGCAGGAGATGGAACTGGAAGCTTGCTGATTCAAGGACAGCCGAGAACCTACCTCTTGCACACTCCCAAATCCTATCAGGTTAGTCAACCTCTGCCTCTGGTGCTGGCATTTCACGGTTATGGCTCTCAGGGCAGAGATATGGAACGAGAAACAGGGTTGAGTGATCTGGCTGAGCAACAAAGATTCTTCGTTGTCTACCCCGACGGACTGGAGCGACGGTGGAATGTTGTCGTGAACCCCGACAGTTCAAACACCGATGATGTCACATTTGTTTCTGCTCTAATCGAGCATCTGGCTCAAATTAGAACCATTGATCGGAGGCGGATTTATGCTGTCGGCGTCTCCAATGGCGGTTTCCTGGTGCAACAACTGGCGTGTGAATCCTCCCAAAAGCCTGTCATTGCTGCGTTTGCTACAGTGGCATCTACATTGCTAGAACCCTTACGGTCAGTTTGCCATCCCCCGGTTCCCGTTTCAGTATTGATGACCAATGGGACAGCAGATCAGAAAGTGCCCTGGGAAGGAGGAGAGCGACCCTATGGTTCCCTGTTGTCAATTCCCGCAACCGTTCAGCTTTGGCGGCAGCACAATCGTTGTCCTGGAAATCCCCCAGTGATACTGCACCCAAATCAACGGGTAGAAATTGAGCGCTATTTAAATTGTCAGAAAGGAGCAGAGGTGGAGTTAGTCAAACTAAAGGGGGCAGGACACATTTGGCCTAGAGGCGGTACAGGAGCCAACAACCTGCTGAACGGGGGTCAAGAGAGTTGGAACTTCTTTCAACGTCATCCCGTCAGACAGTAGGGATATAAAGAATCCGATTATTCTCTGAAACGACGAAAGAACCGCCGATCCTAAGATAACGACTCTAAGGCATCCACTCCAAAACAATTCCCACGCGACTGTCTTTGTGTTGCCTTGCATTCTGCTTCTGAATATTCGTAGATAAGCGCAGGTGATGGGTAAGAGCATAACCCGCAGAAAGTGTCGTTATGCCAACATCATCACTACCGGGGGCAACCCAACTCTGAGTCAAGGCAACGTCTGCCGCACCACCGCGAGACAGCACCAACAGCAGCCGCGCCCCCAGATTCAAACCATCCGTTGAGTAGCGAGTCGTTTCCAGATGCCGATAGCCGACAACAGGCGCAAAGTTGATATAGCCACCTAATGGCAGCACATAGTAATGCAAGTCTGCCCCATAAGCTTCGCGTTTACCATTAAAAGCTGTCTCATACTCACCGCTGACCGTCAATCCAGTCTGACCAACAAACACATCCTCCACACCAACATTTACACCCGCAGCTTGCCCCGTTGAGGGAAACTGCGAGTAGCCCAACCGCAAGCGAGTCCGAAAACTAGGATCGTTACGAATTTCTGCTGAGACATTTGGCACCTGACGTAACCACCGCTGCAACACCGGGCTGCCTTGAATAACTTCTGGACTCAAATCTAATCCAGCACCTGTCGAGTTAGGTTGTGGCACAGGCTGACCGACTGGTGTAGGTTGGGCTGTCTGCCCTAGCACAGGCCCACTCCAAGCACCTGCAAACATGAGACTGACACCCAACACCCCGTGTAGACAAATCCCCCTCAATATTCACTCCCAAGATCTCATATTCTTCACTCTGCGCCTCTGCGGTTCGATCAAAAAAAAGTGGTCCTGCACCATGCAGAACCACCACAGCTAAGCAAAAATGGAACTTAGCGTACCTGGCCTTGAGTCGCCACCGCATCAATTGGCTTCATCAGGTACAGCCGCAGAAACTGCCACCCGTTTGAGATGTAGAGGGGTAGCTTCTGGAAGAATTGCAGAAACTTGGGGGAGTTAGAGCTAGCGATCGCACTCAGCTTCGCATTGTTTGCTGTACAAACATCCAGTCGCTCGTAAAACTCCGGCTTCTCCACATCTAGCATCACCGGGAACACCCGTCCTGCCGTTTCATTCGTCTTCTTAATCACGAAAATGTCATACTCTCGGGCATCCAGACCAATAGCCGCATAGAAGCCACTGCGCTGGATATCGTTGAGATACATTGTCCCAAACACCGACAGCAAGAAGAACCGACACCACAGCCTTGCCCGCCAGTCGTTCAACATCTGCGGTTGGGACTTCATCAGGGCGTCAAAGAAATCCCCGTGGCGGTTCTCATCCTGACACCAGTTCTCAAAGAAACGGAAGATCGGATAAATTTGGTCTTCCGGATGAGCTTCTAAATGGCGATAGATTGTGATGTACCGCCAGTAGCCAATCTTCTCAGAGAGATAGGTGGCGTAGAAGATAAACTTGGGCTTAAAGAAAGTGTAGTTACGGCTCTTGGTCAGAAATCCCAAATCCAGCGACAGATTAAAATCTGATAGCGCCTTGTTCAGAAATCCGGCATGGCGAGCCTCATCGCGGGACATTAAGTTGAAGCACTCTGCCAGCAGCGGACTCTTCCCCTTCAGCCGACGACTCAGTTCCTTGTAAAGTAGGAAGCCGGAGAATTCTGCCGTGCAGGAACGCTCCAGGAATTCAACAAACACTCTGCGGGTATCCCCGTCAACGTGTTCCCAAGATTGTTCAAACTCGGCATCACGCACAAAGTGATGCTGATTGTAAT